>JBAZMN010000001.1:0-65262 GCA_041649735.1 Opitutaceae bacterium
AAAATTCACGAAGTCCGGCTTGCAGGGGACACGTTTTGGTATCGAGAAATGGTGTCAGAGGACGGCTGTTGGTATCCAGTTCCCCAAGAGGTCGTTGACTCCATTTTGGGCAGTCTAGACAAAGAAAACGGCCAGTAATGACCGCGATTCGCGTTTCCGTGGTGGCCCCCGGCCCGGATCGGCCGAATTACCGGCTACGCTACCGCGACCCCGCCACGGGGGAACAGCACTGGAAAAGCTCGAAAACGGCGGATCGCCGCGATGCCGAACGGGAGGCAGCCAGGTGGGAACTTGAACTTTCCACCGGCGGCAAGGCTACAACCAGCAAGATCAGTTGGGCCGCCTTTCGGCAGCGTTTCGAGCAAGAGGCCCTGCCCGGGCTGGCCGACAAGACGGCCGCCAATTACCGCACTACCATGAATCTGCTGGAAACCCTCTGCCGGCCGAAGCGGCTGGCGTCGGTCGATTCCGGGATGCTTTCCCGATTCGCGGAACGGCTTCGCGTCCGTCCAGTCACAAGAGACAAGGAACCGTTGCCGCCACGATCCGAAAACAGCGTCAAGACGTATCTGAACCAGATAGCTGCCATCTTGGGCTGGGCGTGTCGTGTGGGCCTGCTTGGTTCCGTTCCCCGCGTTCCCAAAATCAAGCGAACACGGGCCGCCGATTCGCCCATGAAGGGCCGTCCGCTAACGGAACCGGAGTTTCAGACGATCTTGGCCAACGTGGAAGCCGTCGTAGGGCCTCTGGCTGCCCCGTCCTGGCGTTTCTGGCTCACGGGCCTCTGGTGGTCCGGTTTGCGTTTGGAAGAGTCTCTCGCGTTATCCTGGGACGCGACGGGTGGCCTGAGCGTCGATCTATCGGGCAAATATCCGATGCTTCGTGTGAAACGGCACTGGGAGAAGGGACACAAAGACCGCATTTTGCCCATCGCCCCGGAGTTTGCAGAATTTCTGCTTGCCGTGCCGATCAACCAGCGGAGCGGGCTGGTGTTTCGGCTCCAAGCCATCGAGTGCCCCACGGCAAAGGGCGGCCGCTCGCGGGCGATGCCCGGAACCATTGATTCAGAATGGGCGGGCCGGATCGTATCGCGGATCGGCAAGGCGGCTGGCGTGGTGGTTGACACGTCGGACGCGGGCAGGATAAAATATGCCACGGCTCACGATTTACGGCGTTCCTTCGGTTCCCGCTGGGCTTTGCGGGTCATGCCGCCGGTACTCAAGGAGCTGATGAGGCACGACGATATCAAAACCACCATGAAATACTACGTCGGCTACAACGCGGATCGAACGGCGGAAGCGGCTTGGGCGGCTATCCGTCCGCAGGGTGGCGAGGCTGCCAATGGTTCCGTTCGTGGTTCCGCTGGTTCCGAAAACACCAAAAAGGCGAGTCAACAAGAACACACAACCACAAGTGAAGAAAGCACTTAGAGCATTTCGGGGCGTGGCGCAGTCTGGCTAGCGCGTCTGAATGGGGTTCATGGCTATCCCGATCGTGCCTGCCGGTTTTCTCGCAAAAACATCACTGTTTCCGGTGTTTATCCTAGTCCGTCCTATTTGCCGTTGTTCGTAAATTGTGGATAACTGGCGGAAATGGTTCCGTTTTGGTTCCGTTCGGCCGCATCATCCTGAGCCTGTCCTATACCTATATATTAGGGACGATAACGGCCCGATGATCTGGCCACGCCTTGCGGATGCGACGATTGAAGTGCCGGATGAATGATCGGCAGTGCTGGCGGGATGCCTCTTGGATCAGTAGTCCAATCGGGCGGTTTGTGTTAGCATCAACGAGAACGACAGCATAGCCCCTGGTGTGAAACATGGTGAAGAAACTCCCGAGAATCGAGAGGCTGAGGGTCGGCCTCAGCACCGGCGGGCACCCTGGCCCGATCAAAGATTGTGGATAGTATACAGCCGTATATATGGATGTCAAGGGGCATGGCCGCCATTACTCAAAAAAGGGGACAGAAATGCGAACCACGACTCTGACGGTTGCGATTGTGTTGGTGCTGCTCGCGTCGGCTGGACAGTTGCACGGCCAGAATACGAGCGACACGATAAAGTCGTATCTGGATTTCCGACGTAGCAATTTTCAGCATGACAGGCGAGTGGTGGAAGCCGGAGAGACCGGCGCGGAACTTCTGGGACGCGATGAACGCTGCGGGAAGAAAGAATTCGCGGGCACGCTGCGGGGGAAGATTCCCAAGGACTACAAAATCGGCGACTGGGGATGTTACCATTCGTCGTTGCGGGTTATCAGCGCGGTAAGCAGTACATCCTGCATCGTCATGCCGACAAACCGAACGCATGGTGGCCCGTTCCTGGTGCGTGGATTGGATATGTCCAAGATGGTGGACAATGTTGAATTCACGCTCCAACATCCATTCATAATTCTCGGCACCTATCGCTATTCGTCGGCATCCGGTGCGTCGAGAACGATATTGGCGTTCGACTGCGGATCGAAGTTCAATGAATTCATCGCCGAGAAAACCAAGCGGGACCGCCAGTTGGCAGACGAAAAAGAGAAGGCTGACGCGGAAGAGCGGGCGAGACTCGACGAAGCACGCTGGCACACCTGGACCATTGCGAAAAGCGGAGAGAGGATAGACGGTAAGTTTTCCAAGGTGGTAAGCGGTGTGGTGTACGTGACCACACGAAGCGGCGAAAAGACCACGCTGCAATTGGATGAATTGAGCGAAGGCGACCACGTGTGGATCAAGGATCGGTGTTGGAAGAAGCCGTCAGGAAATTCGTCCACAACAAAATAACGAGCGACAATTGCGTATTTCGGGGAGAGTGTAACATGGACAAAAAAGACATTTGGCCTGGCACGTTTGACCTGAACGATGGAAATGCAGACACGGGCAACCGCAATCCAGTTTCCGGCAGTCGATCCGCCGAAAGTAAAGTCGCATCGGAAAGCGGCTCTCTGTTCGCAGCACTGTTGGGCACGTTAGTCATATCGTGCATTCTCGTCGTTTTGATTTCGGCTGTTGTGATGGCCATCGAAAACCCGTCGAGGCTCATGGAAATCGCAGCAACAGTCGTTATTCCGGCGATTGCTGTTATAGTATCCATTGTGCTTTACTTTCTCCCGGCAGGCATTGCTATTCGCCGATCCCACCGGAACGACTTGGCGATTTTCGTGCTGAATCTCTTTCTCGGCTGGACGTTTCTGGGCTGGGTAGTAGCCCTGGTGTGGGCATTTACCAACGACGTTCGGAAATGACATGGGAGGCCAATCATCATGTCAGAAAATAACGCCGTGCTGGCCGTAGCGATCGCGGTAATCGTCTGCGTGGCCTGCGGGTTCATCGGCTACTTCGTTGCCGACAGAAAGAACATGGGGCCAGTCGGCGCCATTCTCGGCGTGCTGCTTGGTCCGGTCGGCGTGTTGATCGCGGCCGTTGCATTGGACGCTCGGCAACAGTGCCCCAAATGCCGAGAGCGAATCAATGAGGGTGCGACGATATGCCCGCACTGCAAAGCCGAACTGAAAATCAACCGCACTGCGGCCGCCTCCCGTAGAACCGAAACGTGCCCAACGTGCGGCAGACTACTGTTTGAGGGTGCGCCTCTGTGCAATCGCTGCAACACTGAGGTATTTTGGCTTGGGAATCAGGCGATGACGCGAGCCGAGCTTGAGCAAATTGCCATTCTCCGAAAATGATCGCCAATCATGTGCGCCCTTGTTCATGCCATCAATCAGGCCGTCGCGTTCGTCAAGCAACGCTCCGTCAAGATGACGCGGGCCGAGGTGATTGAGTTTCGCCGCATCGCGGATGAGATTTACAATCTGGCCGAACGATCGGAACTGATTGACATTCTCCCCGGTGTGCCACGATCGCGGAACAATTCCGACAACACGGCAGTCCCGTTTGAGTCGCGGTTGCACCTGCCCGGCGACTGGTTCGACCTTGACGGAAACGGCACGTACTGGTTTGTTCCGGCTCGATTGCCGCGATGGTTCGCCAAAATGGAAACGCTGCGGATGATTGCCGTGCTACAACCGGATGACGAAGATAGTGTACGTCAGTCGAGTTAAACTAGGCAAACCCACCCCCTCTAGATATTTTTCGGATTTTGGCTCGCCCCGCTTGACTCCTATAACCGATTGGCTATAATAGAGGCAGTGACGGAGAGAAAACAATGAACGAAAACGAAACGATCTACTGTGTGGAATGTGGCGAGCGAACCGTCGAGTTTGACGGTGGCTGCTGCGAAAAATGTACATGGTACGCATGGCTCGAAAAAACAGAATCGGCCGTTGAGGAAATCGCAAAATCGCTCGGCTGGACGTGTGAGTTTGAGTCTCAGGCGAGCGGCGGTCGGTCCAGATATTACGACCTGTGGCGCGAACCAGAGAGCGAGGAGAGCGACGAGGAATTTGAGCACCTGAAACTCAGGATCAGCGACCACTCGCAATGCTACGATGCTGATATTTCTATCGACCAGTGCGGCGGCGCGTCGGTCGATCAGTTTGCGGCGTGGCTGAAAAAAAGGGCTCGATAGACTGACATTCGCTCCGCGCTGCCCTCCCCGCCGGGGCACGCGGATTCAACCGGCGGGAGGCAAAGAGAAATGAAAATGAAAACGACACTGAAAATCGACCGCAACAGTTTGGCCAATGTGATTCGTGAATTGATTGAGGACGACGCCCACGGCCCGATGGACCCGCGGCTGATCTACGATTCCCAGACGGGTGAATTTTCGATCGAGAGCAGTCTGAATTCTCTCGACGAAACGGAGCATGTCATCGCCGCCCGCGTGGGGGATTCGTTTCTCGAATCGGATGCTGCCGAAACTCGCAGCGAAATCGAATCGGCCACGGAAAAACTGCGAGAAAAAATGATTGCTGACGCCGTTGCAGCAGCGATGGCCGGAATGGACGACGATTACATCGCGGAGTATGTGATTGGCGATTTGACGGAGGCGGCTGAGTAGCATTTCTCCGCGCTGCCCGGCTCTGCGAAAGCATCCGGGCGGCGTGCCTTTTGGAAAAACTTTCGCCTGCACGGTCCGGGCTTTCAACCCGGCAATCAGGGATCCGATCGAGTACGCCTGATCTAAGCGGCCCGTTAAGCACGCGAGTCGGCGAAGTGCAATGCGGGCATTATCAATCATGCAATTCGCCAAAAACCTAAAATCCCGCCGCCTCGCTCTTGGCCTGACCCAGCGACAGGTGGCCGATCTAGCCGCCATGCCGCAGCCTGCCTACGCACGCCTGGAATCCGGTGGCCGCGAGAATCCACGGATTGATACGCTGCAACGGCTGGCGAAGGCACTTCGCACCACGCCGGACAAACTGCTAAAATAAGATTCCGCCGCTGTACCGTTGCCAATCGTGGGAGCGAATCACGCGGCAGTCGCGTCCGTGCGACTCGGTACAGCGGCGGCAATTTCTCTCGCGGCCATCGTCGCAATGGCTGCTGCCTGTTGTTCGGTAATTGTCGGGTCGGCCGGCAGATAGAAAACCTCCCGAGCGAACAGGTTCGCTTTCAGGTGAAAATGCGGTTTGCGGTATTCCTGTTGCGAACTCATCGGCTTGAACGCATGGCGGGCCGCGACGCCGGCGGCATTCAGATTGGCGATGATCTGCGACTGCTGGGCCGCGTTCATTCCCGGAACTCGTAAATCGTAAACCCAACACGCCTCGCGTTTCGGAAGTCGATATTGCTCCGGGATAGCGCGGTTGTATGCCGCCTCGATTCGCGTTCGCCGTCGCAAGTTTTCGTTGACGTTGTGTAAACTGCCGAGGATGATCGACGCGAGAGCGTTCGCCAACCGATAATTGCAGCCGCGTGGCACGTGGCTGAAATCGTGGGCCGCCGTAAATCCCTGCGACCGCAATTTCTTGGCGAGTTTTGCGTGGTGGGGATTCTTAAACGCGATCATTCCGCCCTCTTCTCCGGCGACGATCTTATTTCGGTAGAACGACCAGCAGGCGGCGTCGGTGTCTTTGTGCGGCCTGACGCCGTGGGCCTCGGCCAAATCCTCGACAACGCGACAATCGTAATACCTCGCGGTAGCATGAATGGCCGTCATGTTGCACCGCCTGCCGTAAATATGCACCGGCATGATGGCCTTGATGCGTTGTGCCGCTCTTCGTTCCACCAGCACCGGGTCAAGCAGCATCGTATCGTCGCAGTCCACGAATACCGGCTCCAAGCCGGCCATCGTCACCGCTCTGGCGCAAGCGACCATCGTAAACTCAGGAACGATGACGCGACTCTCGGGCCGTAATTCTAACGCCTCCAATGCGAGGTGTAGGGCGGCCGTGCCGCTGTTGCAAGCAACGGTGTTTGGGTTGCCTATCCACTCGCCAAACTCTTTTTCGAGCCGTTCGTATGCGTCCATGTCACCAGTCCCAGCGGCTCCCGTTCTGCTGATAGTAGTTGATGGTTCGTCGTAACGCCTCACGCAGCGGCACGGCTGGCCGTGTGTCGATGACGCCGTAGAGCTTGCTGTTGTCGCTCTGCAAGTGCCAGATCTCCCACGGCCGCCGCTTGGCTTCTGTCGGCACGATCGTAATCGATTCGTGGCCCATTAATTCGCCAATGAGTTTTGCCAAATCGTAAATCGTGACGCATTCTTCCGAACCCATGTTGTAGACTTCGCCGAACTGGCCGCACTCCAGCAATGCGACCGCCATCCGCACGGCATCGCCGGCGTACTGAAAATCTCGCGTGCTGTTGTTGCCGAGGCGAATCGTCGGGCCATTCTCGGCAATCTGGCTGATAATCTCGGGAATCACGTATTCATGCGTTTCCCGCTCGCCGACACAATTGAACTGCCGCATGGCAATGGCCGGGACTTTTGCCTCTCGCCAACGGACTTGCACCAAGCCGTCGGCGGCCATCTTGCTGACACCATAAGTGCTGTGCGGGCAAACCGGATCGGATTCCTTGATCGCGCCTTTCATGTCGCCGTAGATTTCGGCCGAACTGACTTGCAGCAGTCCCTCTACTTCCGCCAACTTGCAGGCATTCAGCACCGACAGCACGGCCGTAGCATTGATGGTAAAGAAGTGCGTCGGCCGCTCGAAACATTCCGGGATGTACGGCTCGGCGGCGTAGTTGAACACGTAGCGAACGCCATGCTGCTGTAGCAGGCGGGCCGTTTCGTGTTCACCTTCGCGGATATCGTGCCATACGAAAGTTGCATCCCGATGAATGTGCTTGGTGTGTCCGTTAATCAGGTTGTCCAACACCAATACGTCGCAGCCGCGATCGTCAATGAGGTGGTCAACCAGATGGCTTCCCAAAAAACCAGCGCCGCCAATGACGCACGCCTTGCAGTTCTTTATCGTTCGCATAATTCGCTCCTAAGTGTGAACATCCGCCACGCCGCGCAGTTCGCCGACTGTTGTCGGATGGCATTGCTTGTAGGCCATGACGGCATCCGTGCCACGATAGAATCCCGGCAACGGGACCAACGAGAACCCCAGCCACTGGTAGATTTTCTGCATCGGCTTGTTGTCTCCGCGCATGAATCCGTAGCACGTTCCCACGGTGCTGCCGATGACCTTTTGTAGAATGTTGATGCTCCCATTCATGGCCGCCAGCCCGCCACGCCCGCGTACTTCGTCGCTGGTAGCTAGTTCGTAAAACTCCACCGTGCCATCGTGACCGGCCCGATAAATCAGCGTGACACCATCCTGGACGATGGTATTGTGTGTGAAGTCTTCCGCATCATGCACGGCATCGATCATGCGATAGCAGGTCGGAACGGTATACGACAGCAGCAATAGACGATCCGCCACGCGAAGCAATTCTGTTTCCATGAGTCGCCACGTCGCCGTGCCGAGTCTGTCCTTTACCATGCCGTCAAGTGAGCGGGCAATGCACATATCGAAGCTGCGATCGGGAAACGGTAGCTTTCGCAGGTCGGCCACGTCGAACGCTTTCCCGGGATTCCGCTTTCTGGCTTCCTGGATAAAGTCCGGCGACAGGTCGATTCCAACGTACTCTGCTTGCGGCAGAACCTCGCAAAGCGCCCCGTATCCACACCCGGCGTCAAGTAAACGAGTCCCCGGCGGGATTAGTTTGGCCAGCAGTTCGCGGTGCGTCGCCTGAATGTTGTCCCATGCGCCTTGATTCACGTCGTAAACAGAGCGGTGGATTTCGTTCTGTGCCAACGCTCTACGTAGCCGTGGCCGCCAGAATTGCGGATCGTCGATGTTGGTTTCACGCGACTTTAGATTCATGCTGAAAAATCTCCGGTATCGGACCATGATAATCAACCACCGATGCCCGCCACGGCAATTCGTCGCCTGGCTGCCACGTCTCAAAGGCGGCTCGGCAGTTGACGTACCTTTGCCGTTGGTCCCTCACGCCTTCGCCACGCGCTACGTAATAGCGATGCTTGGCGCTTCGCATGAGTTGGGATGATGCGAACCCAAGATGGACGCACTGCGGGGCCTGGTCGTAGTTGTCGTAACGCTGAATGGCCTTGTCCAGCGAACGGCCCGCAATGTCCGCTGGCGTGTTGTGGTTGTTCGCGTAGTGCAAACCATGCGACCACCGCCAGCCGCGACAGTGTGGTATGGCCCAGTAGCCGCCGACCACTTCCCGCCGAAACAGCGGCTCATGGAGGATGCTTGTCGGCCGCCAGATATGCCGCTGCTTGAGAAGAAAGCCACGATAGCGTTCGTTGGCCGCCTTCATGGTTTCCGCAAATAGCTTCTGGTGATGGTGCGTGTAGTATTCGTCGGCGTCCAAGACCGCAATAAAGTCGGGCCGCGTCAACTCCGCGACTTTCATATATTCCTGTCGAGAGGCGACCTTGCCTTGGGCCGGGTCGGTGTGTTTCGACAGGCCATAGGGAACATACACAACGCGGTGATCGTTGGCGGCCAAGTTCTGCAAATACTGCGAAGTGCCGTCGGTGGACAGTCCGGCGTCAGTCACCAGCGACAGATTCGCCTTGGCGTACATCGAATCGGCCGACTCGACAAACACCCACCTATCGAGCCACGGCCAATCGTAATGCTGGGCGTAAAGTCTCGGCAAATGCTCCATCTCATTTAAGCAGAGCGTAGCCAGTAGAATCTTCATGGCGACTTCTCCAGCGATTGCAGGTAGAGCGGCTTGAGGGCGTCCCAACTCATGGACTCGGCCCACGCCCGCCCGCGTTGCGAGTAGGCCGTTATGTCGCGTTCATACCATTCGTCGATCGTGCGGGCGATTATGCGGGGATCAAGTACCGCCCGGTCAACCGTCACGGCGATCTTCGTTTTTTCGACGCCCGTGATCGGTATCAGCGGCTCGGCGGGCAGCCACTCCGTCATGGGGAATCGCTTGCTGGCCATTACCAGCATCCCGCTGGCGTAGGCTTCCTGGAGCGGCAGCGAAAGGCCGTTGAATTTCTCGGGAAAGACAAACACGTCGCCATCGTAGAGCTTGTCGGCGGGCACGTTGTCAAGCACAAACGTAATGCGTTTGTCGCGGTTGCCGCGATACTTGTCGAACAGTCGCAGTATCTGTCGTTCGTCCGGCTGTCCGCGTACCGTTAAGTGGATCGGGCTTTGCACGTATCGCATCGCCTCCAATAGTTCCGGCGTGCCGTTGCGGTAGTTCGTGCCGCCGTGTCCAGCGTTGTGGATGAATTGCTTGGCGACCGTCCGCTGCTTCCACGGCACGTCAACGGGGACCGGCACAAACAGCGATGGCAAGTCTTTGTAGTATTGCAGGTCGAGCATCGACGGGCACAGATACACGTCGGCCGGAACCGGCAGAGGCATCGGCGTCCATTCGTACATCGGCATCATGGCAATGCGGATTCCCTGCCGCCGTGCCGCTCTGACGATATTCCAGTCAAAGGCGTTTTCAAGCAGGAATAGCACGTCCAGCCCGTGAAGAAAGTCACGGTGAGTTTCCACCGTGAAGCGGTTCTCTGACGGATACCACTCGGGATGGTTTTGGTAATGCGGGTGGCGAATCAGCAGGATGCGATTGACAATGCCGTGGTCGTAGAAAGACTTGGCGAGAATACCAAGCCCCGATTGCGTTGCGTAGCTGATGGCTCCGATATTCATGTCAGCAACTCCCGCGCGTCAAACTGTTCGCCGCGAAATGATAACGCTAGCGGCTGTAGCCGATTACCTACCGAGCTTTCGGTGCCGGTGTGTTGCACCAGGCTCGGATTGTGGACGTATTCCTTCCAGCCAACCAGCTTAAACGCCGTAACGATGCCGCCATCAACCCACTTGTACCCACGGTTTACATCCTTGGGGCGATTAACCATGTAGGGACTGCTGAGAAGAGTCACTACGGCCTCATTGGTAAACACCAAGGCGACGGCGCCCTTGCCGAGTTGGTCCGACAAGTACCAGCCGTTGCGGCCGTTTGCCATCGCTTGGTTTTTCGGGAACGTGTAGAGATTTAGATACCCACGTTGCGGTTGCTGGCATTGTTCCAGGTATTCGCGCAGGTGCCGATACGTAACGAAATCATCCTGAAAAATCGCGTAGCGGTCGGCCAGCGGGTCGCGAACGTACAGTTCCCACAGCGATGCCACCCAATTGCCGTAGCATCGCAAGGGCGGATCGTGAAATGTAGACTCCAGGCCGAACCGCTCGAACCCCTGCCCGCTGCCGTCGATGAATAGACGCGGCTGCTCGAATCCTGCCAGTGCCAACGAGGCAAGCGTGCGGGGCAGCAAATCGTCCCGCCGCTTGGGCACGGTAGTAACTCCATAACTCCATCTCATCGCATCACCCTTAATTTGTACTTGGCGTTTCGTATAGCCATCAACACCACAAACTTGGCGGCACATTCCACAAATACCATGCCGCGTTTTTCGGCTTCCTCTTTCATCCACCCGATGATGGTGTCGATGTTTTGCAGGCACCACTCGGGGCCTTGCACGTCCATGAGCAAAGCCCGCTGGTCACAGTTGCAGCCCGCCGTGGAAGTGATTCCATAGCGGCGCAGCATCCGCTTCAGTTCCGTTCCAGCCCCGATTGTCGCCTGCTGTTTCACGTTATGGCGTCCCTGAGCCGGTCAGTTCTTCGGGGATTCCGTAGAACTCAAGGTTGAGCGCAAATGGAATGCGGGTGTTCGATCCCGAGTCTGGATTGAACGGCACTCCCCAATCCTCGACTCGATAGAATATCGAGGTGATGTCCGTTGTGATCGGGCACGGTTCGTTTCCGCCGTGATGCCAGAACACCGGCCGACTAGGAGTGACAATCAGCTCGCCGAAGTTCCAATCGTTGAAGCTGACGATAACTTGCGGCTTGGTTCCCGGCAGCAACGGCAGATAATAGTCGGTTTCCATGTTGATAAACATGGCGTGCAGATTATCCAGGAAAATTGAATAATCAAATCGCGACTGCCACCAGCCACCAGCAGCCATTTCGGGAGGAACCACGTGAATTTTCAGGCGGCCAAGGATGCTCGCATCGTAGGTGAATGTGTTCACCTTTGCGGCCTCGGCTCCGCTTTTCCATGATTGAGTTATTTGTAACGCCATGATCTAAACTCCAATTGTGTTGTGTGGTGATTGCTTGGTAATTAGTTCGGCCGCGCTATCCGCATCGGTGGCGGAATGATACCGGCCTGACGCATTTCTTCCGCCGACAACGGGCCGCCCATCATCGGTTGCCCAGGGCCCATCGGCGGCCGGGCAAACTGTTGTGTCTGCGGCGGCCCCGCAAACGTGTCGGCTTCCGGCAAGTCAATGGCCCCTTCGGCCTTGAGTACGTTGGCAACTGCCGAAATAGCCCGGCTCTGTTGTACGCTCATTACGATGCCATCGGGCACGGCCTCGGTAAGGGCCTTGATGGCTTCCGTAGCGTTGGGGGCGATGATGGCCCGGCTCTGCGGAATCTGATTGTCTGCGGTCACGAAAACAACTTGGTAGGCATACGCAATCATGTCACTCGCTCCTTTGGGAACTTCTGCTTTTGCGCCCCACTTGCCGACGGGGCACGATTCGGTCGCCATCTTGATCTTGTTCAAGACAGTGAGTTTAGAAAGGTTTACATTGCAGCCGCATTTCGAGCATTTGCCGTCTACGAAATATTGGCAGGGCCTCGGCTTCGGGCGGCAGAACGTGTTGTAGATTTGCTCGACTTCCTCTTGGCTTCGCTTCGGCCGACCGGCCTTGTACCATCGCAGCAGGGCCTTGATGTAGGTCTTTGCCGTCTCGAAGGACACGCCCAGGTCGGCCGCCGCTTCCTTCGTCTGTTCCTCTGCTTCCGCCGTCATGGGAATCTCTTGCGGCGGCAGATAGCCGGGCCGCTTCATGGGTGGCATGGCCATCGGCCCCAAGTAGCCGTCGTTCATCGTCAGCGGTCTGCGAATCGAGCCGAGCATCTTGTTGATCGGGTGTGTTGGGTCTTGTGGTCGCATATCATGCTTCCCCAATGTGGTGCGGAGTTAGTGAGTATTTCGAGCCGTCAACCAGTCCGCACGATTGCCAGTAATCGTCAATGATACATTCCAGTTTCTCTGGCACCACGCCCGATGCGATGCAGAAACTGTATCGCCAATTATCGTCGCTGCCCTGCCAGCACCAATCGAACAGCAGGCGAATGATGCAAGCGTTCTGCCTGCCAAGATTCGGCGTTGCCGACACAGCAATGGGGTAATGCTCGTTGACCCAGTAGTGCGTTTGCCCCAACACGTTCGGCCGATATTCCTCATAGGTCTGCGGTACGTTGGTGTAATTCTCTACCAGCCCGGCGGCAATCAGCCTGATGATCCATTCGCCGTTATCCTGGTCGATCTGGAACCAGTCTTTCGGCGTCATGTCGATGGTGGCGAACGTAAACCCGACGCCGGTAATGCTGGTGCTGGTGTTCCACGCAAAGGTGATTTCGCCGAACAGCACGCTCTCGCCTTGGATGTCGATGTACAGCAGGATGCTATCGGTAGACTGCGTGGCGAGTACGTTTAGGTCTGGGTGCTGGTTGATCTTGCGAACGAGGATATTGATGGTTGCCGCCAGCGTAGCTTGCACGGGCACCGTATCGTCCCCGGTGTCCTGGTCTGAGGCGACGAAGGTAAACGGGACCGGCTCGTCAAATCCATTGGCGATAGAGAACTGTTCACCCGCTTGTACCTGCGTGGTGGCCGCCTGCGAATTGGCCAAGTCCACGATTTGCATTTCCACGTCGTAAACGAGGATGCAGCTTTCATCCATCGGATCGTTGGGAATGGCCCGCACGTTCAATACGTCGCTGTCGCATAGCTCATTGACTTGCGTCACGATGCCGCGAATCTTCTCAGTTTGATTGGCGGCAAGCTGGACGCTGGAGCCGTTGCTTACGCCCGATATAAACGTAATCGTGGCCGTGTGATCGTCGTCAACCTCAATAACAAACTCCGACCCAATCTGCGGTTCAATGACTTGCGTAGTGCTGTGTAATACGTCGTGGTACGTGAGCGTGCAACCATTGAACCAAGGCGCGATAACATACATGCGGCCCGCGTTACAGAACGTATCCCCGGCGGCCGTAACCACCGCTTGCATTACTTGGCCTTCCCACGGCAAATCAAAGTCAATCGCGTCGCACCACGCATCGGAGAAGGCAATTGGCGGCTGGTGCTTGATCGTGGTGAGGCCGATCATGTTGCCTTGCGGCTCTTGTTCCCAAGCGTGAATCTTGAATACCGGCTCTAGCAATCCCTCCTGTTTGCAAACGTCCGTCATAAAGGCCGTGTTGATGGCGTCGTGAATCGCTTCGATCTGGCGGATGTCATCGTCGATGATCGGAACGATAACGATTTCGGAAGCGGAGCCGGCCCCCAGCGTTGCGTCGCAGCCACCGTCCATTCCGTAAATCGTCAGCGGTTGCGTGGTGTCCATCGGGGCCGTCACCCACTCCTCGAATATCCGAGTGGTGAGGCTGGCGACGATGGCAATGTTTCCTTGCGGGCCGATGTGCTGGTTGATTAGCGTGAGGCGGCTACTACGTGTCCCCGCTCTCCTAACGTCGATGTCCAAGTCCCTGTCTGGTTCGGTGCCGTTGGCCATCCCGGTAGCGACGATGAACTGCGACGAATAGCCCAACGGTACATTGTTGTCACCCAGCAGCAGATTCGTCAGGTCGCACGTGGTTTCAGGACCGCCGCCGACGGCCGCCGACATGTAGAAGTTGGGAGTGCCGTTGACCGCCGCAACCAAGTTTGCCGCAGCGGCGTCCACGTCGGCGCCCATATCCACTTCAATGTAGCCTTCGGGAACACCGCCGCCCGTCGAGAACTGGTAGTTTTTGGTGGTGAAGCCATCGTTGATAAACACCCGGTCGCCTTCGCTGACTTGATGCGTGAACCAAAACGATCCCGTCGAGTGTGTGCCGGACGTGGGATCGACGCCGCCGCTCATGCCAGTAGCGTAAATGGTGGCTGGGGTGCCCGATCCCACGCAATCCACGGTGATGTCATGGTTCCCGATGACGCCCGCGATGTTGTGCATCAGGCAGCACGTGCCGTCATTGTTGCCGAGCGAAGCCGTTACGCTGAGCGGGTTTGCGTTCGTGTTGACAGCTAAGATTAGCCGCTTGATCGTATCCTGTAGGTCGAAGCCGACCGCCACGCCCACGCGACTGACGGGCGTACCCGGCAATGACGATGATGGATCAAGCCCGCCGCTCATGCCGGTAATTGTAAAGCTGCCGCCAACGTGTTCGATGTCCACGTTTCCGGCTGCCAGCTTGCGGTCGTTCGTCAAGTGGACCGTGGCGTCGGCAAGGTACGTGTCTGGATCGGTGCCCGTACCGGACGCGATGGTGTCCGTCGAAGTAATATCTAGCAGGCGGCTTGTGTCGTTGATCGCAAAGGCCAGATTCGCCGCTGTTTCCTCTTTGTTTTCGCTACTGATCTCGACGGCCACATTTCCCGGCTGAGCGATGCCGTCGATAACCACAAACTCGAATGTGATCCAGGGATGCTTGGGGTTGCCATCCCACATTCGCAAGATCGTGCCGACGGTAGGCTGGCCGGTGAATTGGATTGTCCCCGTCGCGGCCGTGCCATCGTCGGTGAACTCGAATATCGAATCAAAGTGCGTTGGGATACCATCGTCGATGGTGATCGTGTCGCCCGGCTCGGGCTGTGCAGTGAATGTCAGTTTGCCTACCGCGTGCCGCCCGCTGGCTGAGTTGATTGCCGTTTCAATGGCCGCCGCCGTTTCGCTGTTGCCCCAGCCCAGCGTTACACCGATGTTGCCCGGCGTAATATCATCGCCGCCGTCTTCGCCGTCCACCATACCGTAGACGATGATATTGTCACCCGTTGTGCTGATCGCCTGATTACAAAGGGCAGACTTATGCAGACTGGTCAACACACAGAAGTCATCCGGCGGCACGCTGGCCGTTGCTGAGATGCCGATTCCCGTCAGGCCGTTAAGCTGGAATACAAAGTTGGCCATCGTTTCCACGCGGTCGATGCCAATAACGACGCCGACGTTTCCAGACAACAATGAACCGCTTGGGCCGTCCAGTCCGCCGACCATCCCGAGAACCTCGAAGGGCGGCCCGGCGTCCGGGTCAGGGTCCGTGAAACTCGGCCCACCGAACTGAATCGCGTGATTGCCTACGGTGCTGGCGTGGATGTTGACCAGCAAGAACCAATCGACTTCGCCGTTTGCCGTCCCCGTTCCCGTGCCTGTCCCCGTGCCGGTGCCGGTGCCCACCAGCGAAAAGTCATCCGCCACGATGTCCATATCGGCTGCGCTGTTGATGGCGTTGTAGAGGCTGGTGGCCGTGTCGCGTTGGGTCGCGCCGATAGGTATTTTGATGAACCTGTCCGACGCTACGATACCGATGTCGCCGAATGAGAATGTTTTGCGAGTATGGATGCCATCGTCCAAAACAATGAAGTCACCGGCTCGCGGCTGATCGAATACCTTGACCCAACCGTGGGCCGACGTGCCTGTTGTGAGTTCCAGCGTGAGTTGCTTGCGGCCGTCGTGGAGCGTAATCGTATCGCCGGATGCCGGGTTGTCGATAAACTGGACCGTGCCCCATGATGCCCGGCCTTGGTCAAACTCAAACGTAACGGGGCCGTGGCCGGTCACGCCGTCGGCCAGTCGGAACCAGTCGCCGTCGGCGGGCGGATACTCGACGGTGATCGAACCGCGTGCGGGAGCGCCGTTGCCGACGAATTGGAACGTAGCAACGCACCCGTTGCTGTCGTTCATTTCCCAGCTAACGCCGTCGCGGATTGGTAGAATCCACCGCTGGTAGGTCGGGTTGGAATTTCCCTCCCCGTCGATTTCGTCGTGGAAATCGAAGTAGTAGAGGGAGCGTTGGTAAGTGGGCGTGACTCGCAGTTCCCAGTAGTCGATGTCTGCCGTGCCGCATCCTGTGTCTAGGCATTCATTTTCCAGATAACCCTGCGCGTTCGTGTTCCCCATCGACGCGCCATAGCAGTTTTGGCAGTCGGCGTAGCTCGCTCTCTTTATCAAGTTGACTTGGGCGTAGGAGTTAGTGAAGTCGGCGGAATGGCCGGTGTCGAGGCCGGTTGACCACGTGGGGTCGAACGGCAGCAGTTGATTGATTTGGTCGGATGTCGGCTTGATGGCCCCCGGCACCGACCACGATTTCTGATAGGTCAGCACGCGCCAACGCGGTTCGGCCCCTAGCGGCCCGAGAATATAGGACAGGTCTGCACCGGTAACATAGACCTGAATCAGCGTGTCAATGCACCCAGTGCCGCGTGTCGGATTGTTGACCCATGACCAACGCCAGCCGAAGTAGCTCGGGAACGGGGCAATACAGCTTGTTGGCTTGGCGTAGAACATCGCCGTATTGAGGTAGCGATAATTCACCGTGACTTGATCGTGCTGCGGATCGACTTCCATCGGTGACTGCGCCAGAGTGCAATAGCATTCCTCGGGGCTGGTGATACCGACGAAGTTGACTTGAGCACAACAGATTCCATACGAAGGGATGTCGATGTCGGCCAGATTGTTGTCGCAAAACCGCTCCGGTGGGAAGCAGCAATCCATTCGCGGTTGCCGACGTTTCGACCACGAAATGCCGTAAGTGTAGTCGAGATAGTACCACCCATTAGGAAATGCCGGCTCGCCCGTGCATGGCTTTGTCTCACCTCGGCAGTCGTAGTTGTAGTTCCACGGCATCAACGGGCCGGGGTCGCCGTGCGGGTAGCCTTCCGCAGTGTAGTAGAAGTTCTCCCAGCAGCAGTCGAACGCATCGTACTTGGAGCATTCGCCAGTCCAGCACGGCTGTTCGGACAGCAGATTTGGCGCGGGCGGGTCATACCAACCGGGAATTTCTGGTGCCAGCAAAACTTGCCCGTAGCCGCAACATGACCAACACCACGGATAGGGATTGTCGCCCAGCCATGCGTCCTTGACGCATTGCGGTATCCCATTTGGATAGCTGGAAATTACGTAGACGCCGTGCTGTTGCGAAATGGAACCGCTTTGCAATGACGGCAGTGTTTCGTAGACCTCAAAATATCCAACCACCGGATCATCCGTGGCGATGGTGTAGCGATAGTTGTCGCAGCCAGTGAACCACGTCCGACGAAACTCAGTGGTATAGCCGGGTCCATAGGGGCTGCCGTCAAACGTGTACACGTCTCCATAGGGTGCTGAACTGTGAACCAGATTCCCCTGGTAGACGCCGGTGAACAAGTTGCCTTTCGAGGGCTGGCAGGGTGGGCTTGGACATTGGTAAACATCTTCGTACCCTGACACCACTACCCAAATGCTGAGCGGTATCGAATCACCACCAAAGGCTGAGATGCAACTATCGGGGTCGCTGGGGTCTTCTTCAATCCAGCAGGTTTCAATGTACTCCTGCGATTCGGGGTCGTTGGGGTCGTAGAGAGGATTCAGTTCATACCAACACTCAAACCACTCGTTGTAGTCGGCATACCAAAACAGCGTACCGACCGCCTCGCACGTGCGGATGTTGGTCTGGTAGTAGCAGAGCGAACCCCAGAAGCTGTAAAGCGGAATTGATAGCAGCAATTCAAAGACACTCTTGAACCGCCGCCCGCTCGCGTGCGGTGGCGTGAATGCGTGTCGGAGAAGTCTGCGGAGTAGGTTCAACATTATGACAACAAGCACGGTGCCCCAACAACGAAGAACTTTCTCGCATTCGGCCAGTAGTCAACGATGACCGGCGTAAAAGGCGGAATCGTCTGGCCTGGTGCCAACAGGTGATCGTGGGCCGTTTTGATTGTCAGCCCGGCACTATTGATAAGCAGCGCCACGGCCGCCGATTGGCCGTAAGGCATTCCGCCGCGGCGCATAATGAAGCCTGGAAAACTCAACTGCTGCGACATGCGATGCGTTATCATCACGTACTTAGGGCCACCGACTAGCCCTTCGTAGCCGTTGGTGTCGGAGTAGCCGTCCACGGCCACGGATGAACACTGAACAATGTCACCGGCCCACGCGGGTAGTTGCAGGCTCGGGTCGATAACAATCACCGTCGAGGTTGTATTGACTTGACCTTCTTCGGGGTCGTATAGAAATCCGGCGTCCAGCAGTTCCAGCGGATTAGCCAAGGATGAATAGGTGTCATCATCCATGTCCCGCAGCATCAGGTAATAGTTCGTGCTGACGGAACCGCCCGCGACGGCCAGCCACTTGCCGAACTTGTCGCGGTTCACCTGGAACCAGCCGCTGGTAATGGCGGTTGCCGAGAGGTTGTAAATCGCTCGCATGATGCCGGCGGAAATCAGCGTTGGTACGCCGGTCACTTCGACGATCTTGTAAATGTCGCACTCCGCTTGGCCCGGCGTGGTGCCGCTTAACGCCGGTAGGCCGCCGCTCGGAGCCTGAGCCACGTACACATCCGGCGTCTGGCCCGGTAGACTGAGGCTCGTTGACGCAGCTCTATTTTGTGGACGGGCACGCCACTGGGCGAGGATGCGCCGCAAGTCGCGATGGTCTTCCTCAGTCAGAAATTTGGCCATTACCGACACCCCGCATGGTTGCCGTACCACTGAGCTAGGTTTGACCAATGGGTCGCCAGAAACTTGGTGCCTGTCGGAATGCACTGGGGCGACGTGGAGGCCGGAATCAGGTAATTGAGAATCGCGTGCTTTCTGCTTTCCTCCATTACCGGAAATACCAACTCTTCATTTTCTTCGTCCCAGCCTATTGTGTCGGTGTAAACCGTAGAAATCGGCGGCACGGCCCCGATGACGTACTGACACTCCGGCCCGCAATACTCGATAAGGTCGCCGCACATCGGGCCGCCAAGCACGCCGGGAAACCGCAACTGCTGCGACATCCGGCTGGTGAGCCGGCAGAACTTTCGTTGCCCGGTACTTGGCGCCAGCCCTAGCGGGTCTTCGATACCGGCTTCACCACCCGCCATGCCGCTGACCAGCACGCGGTCTTCGCAACTGGAAACGATTGGCTTGTTGCCCCACGGCCCGTAGACTAGATTGATAAGGTGGACCGTGTTGACGGCACCCAGCTCGGCATAGATGAACAGATTCAGGTCCAAGTCCACGGCATAAATGAAACTGTTCACAATCGTCGCCAGCGGCGTTGGGTCGGCAATGTCCGGCAACGCCACCTTGATATTCCCGTTCGCCAAAAGCTGGCCGTTAGCAACGCCCAACTCGTTATCATCAAACTCGAATATCGTCGAGGGGATGTGCCCGCCATCGTCCAGGATGATTTGCATTCCGTCCAGCGGCAATTCGTAGAAGGTAATGTCGCCGGTCGGCGGGGTGCCAGCGAATCGTGTTTCCTCTTCGGCAATAACGATGTCGCCACGCCAACACGGAGACATCGTTGACACGTCTACGATTATGACAGTAGTGCCTACTGTGACCTCTCCGTCGAACGAGTCCACCCAGCGGCCATCAACCATCGCCACCGGATTCGCTCGACCCATCGGCAGGTACATGGGATTCCCGGCCTGCGCCTCCATATCGTCCAAGACCTTGAAAAACGACACGCTCGCGCTTCCGGTTGCCACCAGCCAGCGGCCAAACTTGTCGCGGTTGATTTGGAACCACGTATCCGGCTGGATGGCATTGGCGGAAATGTTGTACACGTCCCGGTCGGTTCCCGCCTGAATCAGCGTTGCCGCCCCGGTTTCGTCCGGCACGATCTTGTACACGTCGGCCTTGGCCCGGCTCGGCACGCCACCAGCAGCACCGTCCAGCGTTTGGCCGTCTTGCAGCTTGGCGACATAGATGTCCGGCGTAACGGTTTCCTGCTGAGGTGTCTCGGGCTGTTGGGGATTGAACTCGCCCGCCCGGTACGACTTCACCAGCCGTTGCAATTCGTGTTGATCTTTCTCACTGAGGTAGAACATAGCTAGCGCGGCATGAGGCAGAGCGAAGCACGGATATTGCCGTGGAGACTGCGAATTGACAGGCGGCTTGCATTGCGTGGCACGGCCCGCATGGATTCGCCCGGCATGATAAGCCAACTGGCGTCGGAATCGTTTGCATCGAAGGCCACCTGGATAATCCGCTGGGCCAGCTCACTCGCCTCCGCTGGCGTTGGGATTTTGCCCGGCGTGTCGCCTTCTTTGTTGCGAATCAGCAGCAGGCCGGGGTTGTTGACCCAGCCGCAATCCAAGGCCATCCATTTTTCCGTGATAAGCAGTTCGCGGATGTAGGGCTGTTCGTCGCTGTTGAGTTTGCGACTGCAACGGGTGACAAACTCAACCGGCTCCCCTCCCTGCCGCTGATGGTAGACGTGTTCGACGATGGTAACGCGATTTCGAGACGCGGGGCTTTCCGCCGTGATAGTCTTTGCGCCCAGCATGATTTCGCTCCTCTGGTGCTACGTGCTGATGAAAACAATCAAAGGGTGATCGGCACTCCCAACAATAGGAAGTTGCTTTCGTGGAATAATTCTTCGACCCAGATAACCGGCTCTTCATCCTCGAACAGCGGCCGACCGTTGATGTCCAGATAAGTGCGGGCCAAGTTGCCGTCGCGGTCCACGTACCGCTTGAAGTGCAAGGGATTGGCCGGATTCGGATCGGGGCCGACGGTCGGATAAAACAATTCGTCGTACCATATCCACGGAGCGTTAGAACTGGCTTGCTCCCAATGCCCCGCCAGAACCATTTCCCCCTGGTTGACATACTGCCGGTCGAAGCCGATGTAGTTGCCGTCCTTGTCCCGCGTCTCGTTGTCAATCTCAAACTCGAATGTGCGGGTGTAGTAGTACGTGCATTTGCCGTACATCTTGCGTTCCCACGGAGCATTCACCAGCTTGATGAACCGCTTGGGAAGGCCCCAAAGCGTATCGTCGTTGACCGTGTTAATCATGGTCGAGAACGTGGACAGGCCGAGGGTCAACACGTTCTGCTGGATAGACACGGTTGGCAGGCCGACATCGACTTCCGTGCCTTCGGGTACTTCCCAACTGCTGGTGCGAATCATTTCGCCTTGCCGGTTGTGCGTCAGCTTCTTCGAGCGGGTAGTAAACCCGCCGCTGATCTTCGGCGGCTCCAAGCACGGGTCGCCAATCTCTAGGTCTTGGCATCGCTGGTTGAACTTCGCCGCGTTGGTGCTGTACTTGCACTCGACGGTGTAGAACCGCGACGCTTCGCCTTCCTTCGCTTCGTGCGGGCGGATTTTCAACTCGGGCAAGCAAAACGCCCATTCGTCGATTTCACCGGAGCCGTCGGACGTACCGGAAACAGCCCCCGAAAAACCAGCGTTGCCGAAGTCCCACTCGGATCCGACTTCCGGCAGCCCCGGCGTGTGCATGATGTTATACGGGCCGTCCATCGGCTCCGCTTCCACCAGGAACGAGAGCGTATATTCCCGGTGGCCCTCGGCCGTTCTGCCGCCGCCGAATGATCGTGGCCCGCCACGTAGTTTGCATGTCATGTTACGACAACTCCGATGGCTCGATAGTGACGGCCGATCCTGTCCAATAATCCTGAGCGATGCCAAGCAGCTTGGTGAGCGCCACCGTCTGCTGCTTCACTTCGTTCTTCATTTCGTCCTTTTCGCTCGAATCTTCCTGCAGATACTTTGCGCCTTGGATGGGATCGTACTCAAGCTCTGGGTGTGCATTGCGTTCCTGGTTGGCGTGCGTCATTTGCCAATACTGGTCAGCAGACGATGTATGCCCGGAAATCTCAAACGCCGGTTCCGCCGTAGTCGGCATGGACCGTGGAAGGTTTGCATTCGCTACACTTCTCTGGTGCTGCCAGAAGGAAGTGAGAATTGAACCTACATCATCGCCGCGAACGCGGATATTGTTTACGGCGTTTTTGGCCTCTTTCGTTTCTTCCAGTGATTCATTCAGCGCCTGCACGGCCCGGTCGTATGTTTCCGAACTTATGGCATCGAACACCAATAGCGTGCCCAACCGCTCCATTTCGTCGTTGTATTTTTCCAACTCCGTGCGGGTGTCGGCGTAAACGCTCGCCCCCTGGCTCTCTAGGTCGCTCATCAACGATTCGGATTCCCTCTGCGATTCGGCAAGTGCCTCCTGTTCCGCCCTGGCCGCCGCCGTTGCCGCTGCAATGTCCCCTAATGCTCCGGCATCTTTGTGTGGCAGCGGTCTGGTTCGTTTTATGCGGGCCTCTTCGTCTGCCGCCCAATTGTCCAACTCTGCCTGTGCCTTCGCTCGTTGGCGGGCCGCCTCTTCTCCCGTCAGACCAATGAGACTCAATTCATTTTCGCGTGCCTTCAATTCTCTCTGATTGGCAAGCTCCGTCAGACCAACTAATTCAAGGCGGCGGGCTTCTGCTTCTGCTGCCTGCTCGGAAAAATCCGCCTGTCGCCTCAGTTGATCGGCAATAGACGCCTGCTGAGCGGTTGTAACCGCCAAGTCCCCCGCGTCTTTTCTGGCCTGTTCCGCCTTGGCGAGATTTTTCTCTGCATCCTCTAGCTCTTTATATAGCCCGGTTGACCTGGTACCTGTAGGATCTTTGGAACCAAGTTGTTCGCGGCGAAAATCGGTGTCCCACGGATTTCCTCTTGCGATATTCGCCTTGATTGCTTCGACTTTTTGCTGTTGCGCATAGGCCGCATCAGCCGCCTTGTCGAATTCCGCTTGGGCGGCTTTCGCGTATGCGTCGGCATCACTCGCCTCAACTGTGCGGTTTGGCTTTCCGCCTTTTCCCAGACTGGTAACATGGCCGGCAGCGCCTGCCAGTCGCGTCTGCCTTTCGATTTCCTCGTTGACTTTTGCTAGTTCGTCCTTGAGTTGCTCTTGTGCCGCCTTGATCGTGTTTGTGTGATCTTCCCATAGGGCAAAACCAGCGGCGATAGCCGGTAAGGCAACAAACGCCAGCGGCGTGTAGGCGCTGGAAACGACACTTATTAGCGAGCGCTCAAGTCCGTGATAGGCGTGTTCTGCCGCTGACACGTACCGAACCGCTTCCCCCATAGACACAAGCGACTCGCCCATTCCCGCGTTGACCTGCCCAACTGCAACCCCCAGCATTTGTAGGCCGTGCCCGACAGCACGGTGGGCACGCGAAAGATTTTGTCCGCTCGCCGCCAATGCGTTTTCGTGAGCGTTTAGGTCTTCCAATGCGGGCGCAGCCGTGTCACTGCTAATTGCGGCCGCATCGGCCATCGATTCTTTCACGGAATCGAGGGGGTGGTTGTTGTTCAATCGACTTAACTCAGATTCGATGGCGTTTACCGACTGTTGCGCTTGGGTTTTCGCGTCGTTCATCATGGCCAGATACGACTCACCTTCGCCGATAAGCCGCACCACCAGCCGTTCCAGTTCCACTTCATTGGCCATCGTTGGACCTCTTGATTTTCAGAAAGCCAAACCACTTCGACTTAGCGCGTGCCGCTACCTGTGCGGCGTCCCGTTTGGCCTTCGGTTGCGGCGACTCAAACTTCAGTCGCATGTCTTTTACTTCCAACTTGCTGGGGTTTTTCAGATTTCCTCGACGCACTTCGGCGGCAATTTGCATCAGGTAGTTGTCGGTTCTGTCCGGCTGGTTCCACTGCTTATCCAGCCACGCCATCCAAGCTCGATACTGACGGTAGGTGTGTTTCCTCTGGCACTCGTCCAGCGGCATCCGCAAATGTGACGCCAAGCGAAACCAGCCGTCGTATCGAGCTAGGAGTTTTTTTCGGTTTCCTCCGCCTTGTCCAGTTCCGCCAGTTGCCTATCGATGTTGGTACGCATGGCCAGCAGTTCGTCCCGCGAATTGCCGCCATCAAGTCCGCTGATGGACTTAGCCTTGGCGTACAGCGGCTTCAGCACGCGGTACGACATCTTGCGGACATCCTCTTCCGCGACAGGCTCGCCGGTCTGTGTGAACAGGCACCCGGCCACCAGCAACGGCTCCAGGTCCGCAATGCCGTCCATGCTGAGCGGCTTTCCGTCCGGCCCCAACTTCGTGCATCGCATCAACGCATTGCGATAGGCACACGCCGTCGCTCCGTCGGCCTCTCGCAAGACATACTTTTTGTCGCCGATGGAAACGGGCAACTCGACGATGGTCAAGTCGCTGAAGTCCAATTCGTTTTCTTTTGCTGGCACGATTCGCTCCGAGTGTTGAGGTGGTTAAAGATAGCCGACCGAGCTGGGGGCGTCCCGCTGGTTAGCAAGGCGGCCCCCAACATCGGCCAACAATGTGAACGTCACGCAACGGCGGTTCCCGTGCCCACCGGAGCGTGGTACACCGGCGGCTCTTCGTCGCCTGTTATCGGGTCGGCGTTGGTCACAGTGATCGTGACCTTGGCCTCTGGCATCTTGCCCTCTTCCGTCGAATCCGGCTCAAACTTTTGCAGGAAGCCATAGAACACGATGTACGAATCGTCCGGGAATCGCAGCGTGATCGACGTTTCGACGTTGACCAATGCCAAGATGCTGTCGTACACGGCCGGGTCGTAGCCGCAAGACATCTGCGAATCGGTCATTTCCAGCAGTCGGCGAGCCGCCTTCGATCGCCACGTGGCGTTAATCATCGTGGTGGTGTCGATCGGAGAGCCGCCGTCGATCCCCGGCGGCTGGACGGTCTTTTCCCACAGTTCGATGGACGGATCGGCGGCGAACGCCACCAGCGTCTGGTATCCATCCTCCAGCATGGTGCCGGACGGAAACTGTCTGGCAGTTGCGGTTGGTGCTGACATGATTCGATATCTCCTACTTGGTTACTGTGTTTGCCGCAGTGACACCACGGCGTTGATGGTGAACAATCGTCGGCCCGTGTTCGGCTCCTCTCCGATGTCGAACACGTCGCCGATGTGAGCGAAGCAATGCACGCTGTACTGGCTGCTTTCAATGGTCACTGTCGCACGCCGGATGTCCTTGGCCAGCGTCGCGCGGATAGCATCGGCCTTGCGGTATCCGGTCTTGGGGTCGCTGTCCCGCACGGAAATCTGGATACCGTAATGGCCCAGCATTTCGCCGCTCTGCATGTCGCGGCCGTCGCCGGTCCCCGCAGTGTTGTAAACGACAATCAGCTTGTCTGGTTGGTCTGGCGACAGCGTTGCGAAAATCGGCCAGTCGCCACCGACCGACGGAAGAACGCCGAGATTCACGGCAATCAACAGATTCCGCGTAACATCCGCCGGTGAGTGGGTTAGTCCGTTGCTCATTCTTTTCGCGTAAAGGCGCTGCCGCGTAGGTTCCCCGTGTCAACTGGCACGATTGCTTGGCTGGCCCGCTGAATGCGAAGGCCGGCAAGGTAAAGTGCCTGCTGCATGGTACTGCCGTTTGCCACGGCCTCGGTTACGATGGCGGGCAGTTCATTGGTGGCCAATTCGCGGGCCGGTTGCTCCAGGTATTTCCACTGCTTTCCCGGTTTGTGTGCGGCGTTTCGTTCGTGGACGTGCAAGGCGTAAGCCGCCGTGTAGCCGACGATCACGCTCGTGCCCTTGACGGCATTGGGAGAGTCGAAATACCGACTCGCCGCCTGCTGCAAGGCACGCTTCAGTCGTTCTACGCCTTCGACTTTCATGCTGTCTGTTATCCGAATACGTTGGCCATCGCGTGCGGACTGGTAGCCGTGCTTGGTATGCTGTAGTTTTTCCATGTCCCGGTTGTGCCGCGTCGAACTCGATAGGAACAGCCGGTAGGCAGATTTGCAAACGTGACCAGTCCGGCAGCGTCACTTACTTCGCTGCGGGTTGCGGCGTCGTAGCAGGCGCCAGTCCCCGCCACGTTGATGATTTGGAGTTGCACGGTCACGCCGCTTTCGACAACACCTTGCGTGCTGTAGCAGTACAGATAGCCGGTAACGAAGCCAGCCTCGCTGTCGGGAAGGGTGACGGCCGATACCGCGTAGGTATGCGACGTATCGGCAGATACGGCCAGCGTGGTTGGCGTGAAGCTGCAACCCGAAGCAGTGATTGACACGGCCCACGTACCATCATCGACGGAGAAGGTAACAACGCCGGATGCGTTGGTGGCCCCCACGTAGGATTCCGCGCCTTTGGTCAGGCGTACCGTGGCGTTTTCGACAGGATTCGTGCCATCGGTTACGGTGATCGTGACGGTACGCGCCCCAGTGCCGAGCAATGCGGTTCCAATCGCGTTCGCCAGCGTGGTCCGCTCTCCACTGGTCAGCGCCATTGCGTCGCCAGCCCTGGCTGGTGCGTAGTTCGGCTGTGTTGCGGCCAGCGTCACGTCGCCTGTCTGGCCACCGTATCCGTCTGGTGCGACGGTCGGCAGCGTCACGGCCACGGATCGCTGTTGGTAGTCGGTGGGTATTGTCGCCCCGTCCAGTCCAGCCACGTCAGCGGCGATGGTGTCGAGGGTGGTCTTGTCGGCCACCGTTCCCGGCACTCGACTTAGCAGCGTGGAGATGTTCGTTCCGAGCGATGCGACGGCCGACGCTACTTCATCCTCGGTCAGCACGGCCGTCCCCGCGATTCCGTTGGCAGCACCGAAGAACGCCGACGCCGCCACCAATGCCGCATCCCCAGTGTCCCAATGTGCTTCGTCCTCCGGCCCAGCGTTCGGCAACCGAAGGTCGCCAACAATGTCATCAACCGTTTTGCCGTATCGCAGGTCAGTGGTCACAAGATCGTCCGTTCCTGTCGCCGTCCCAATGTTTGACGCGCGGAGCGTGCCGGTCTCGCCGTCGCCACGATCAACGCCGTATCTAACGTCGCCAACAGCCGCTAGCGGATAGGCGTTGGCCTCGTTTGTTGTCCACCCGCCAGCTACAGACGTACTATTGGCCAGCCAGGCAGCAATCAGGTTGGCGCGCGTTTCCGGCGAAACCGTTGTCCCGAGGATATACCCGCTGCCACTTCCTGCCAGGCTATACTCGTTCTCGTCGAACACTAAATGGCCGGTGCTGTCGGCGGTTTCGGCCGAAATTGCAAGGGCGGTCCCGGTGGTGACAAAACGATTTGACGTTACCGAGACGTTTTTGCAGAGCTTGTTGGAGTCGGCATCGTTGGCGTAGACGCGAATCCCCTTTGCCCCCGCTCCGCTCACGTACACGCGGTTTCTGAAATAGCTGGCCTCCGTCACGCCCTTGACGATCAGGCCGGTGGAGGTCGTGGATTCCGCGTAAATGTCGTTGTCATAGACCTGATAGCCTGTGCCCCACTTGCAAACAATCGCCATCCCGCCACTGCCGGCCGCTCCCGTGTGGACCACATTTCTCCTGCACACAACGCCATCGCCATCGAGCATCAATACGTGCATTGACCCAGTGCTGCTTATCGTGATGTCCTCCACGATGACATTCGTGTTGCGAGCGGATTTTGTATCGCCGCTATTGCCAACGGACACGGACATATCCGTCCCGCTCCACGTTCCGCCCGATACCCGCACCACATTTGCCGGTCCCCTGAACCACACACCCTTGCCAACGAATGTACCGTTGCAATCCACCACGCGCACGTTGCTCATGGTGCCAGTCGATCCAGAGCCAAGCATAACGGCATAGTCAATGCTATTAGGAGTCAGGAACGTGCATCGCGTGAACAACAGCGATGTGACAACCGCCGTTGATGCGTGTTGAACCAGTCGCCCGGTGCCATTCGCGTTCGTCAGCGTACAATCGCGCATCTCAAACCCGGTGAGTGCCTGTTCGGCGAAATAGAAGCACGTAGATATGCTGGTTGGCGCAAACGTGCAATTTTCAAATCTCCAGTTCGATCCGGCAGCCGAATAGTGTCGGATTAGCGAGCCGCCGGTCCCCGCGCCAGTGATCGTAAATCCGCTCTGGTAATCGCCCGGGTTGGTGACGGGTTGGATTACCACGGTGCCTGCTGCATTCAGGCGATTGAGATTCAGGTACGCTGCTGGAGTGAGCGTTTTGCCATTCGTAACTTTGATGTAGCATGATACTCCGCTGCCGTCTGCGACTGCCGTGTTGTCGCATGTGGTCATAGCCTTGCCGAGCGATGCCCACGGGGTCGCGGGTGACTGCGCCTGCGCTTCGCTGTTGGAATCGCTTCCGGTGTCTGGATCAACGTAATAGGTTTTCATCCTTTCGCCTCCTCTCGCCGCTCGGCCTGCCGCATTTCTAGCTCATGCCTAGCGGCCAATTCGTCCCACCGTAGCATCGATTCCTCTCGGGCCGCGTTATTCGTGGCTTCCTCTCGCCGCTCGGCCCGCCGCGTGGCCGCCGCCTCAAGTTCCGCTATCGCGGAATCAATGAACAATCGGAATCGGCCCTGGTTCACTTCGCTACACTCTTTCGCATAGGATTTCGATTCGAGCAACTTCGCCCTCGCCTGGTACTCGTATTCGTCCATTCCGCTGCGTGCAAGTGGTGCCATAACATCGACTCCTACTTATCGCCCAGGTTCCTTGGCGGCCAAGCGCGTCAATGTCGCGTTCATCTCATCCTGCTTGCGGCTGACCGACTGCATCCACGAATCCATCTTGTCGAGCTGCCGCTCCAGCGACTTCCGAAATTCGCCTTCACGGGCCTGCTGGACTTCGCACGCTCGCAATGCTTGGTCGGCCGTGGCCTGAGCGTTGCGGGCGTCGTTTATTGCCCAGCCGATGGCCCCGCCGCCAAAGCAAAATATGAACAGTGCGAGAAATCCGAACTTCTGATTCACGCTACCGATACGGTCACCAATAGCCTTGTGCTTTTCCTTGCAGGCGTCAGCATCAAACTCGTTTTCTTCATGTGGTGCCACGTTGCGGCTTCCTTTAGTGATTGCCGAGATACGGCGGGTTACTACTGCCCGAACCGCCAAAGTAGACGGGCTGGTCGGTGATTGTCCTCAACAGAATCGATACCAAGTTGCTTACGGTCATTCCTCCGCCCGCCCCCATCATCATCCCACTTTCACTGCCGCCGCTGAATTTTCCCCAGACGATCATGCCGACGCCCACGGCCGCTAATATGCCGGCCACCTGGATTGTCTTGCTCTTCCACCACACCTTTCCGGCCTTGCCTTCCTTGACGGCCGCCGCGAACCCGTCCGCCCATTGGTCCCGATCGTCCGTGTCCTCTGCTTGGTCTTCGGAGTATTTGCACGGCTGCCGTGTCTGAGCGGCAAGCCAGCCTTCCCAATACGCTGCGGTTTTTCGTTTGGCCATCATGGTTGTTTTGAGAATGCCCGGCCGGCGGTCTGATTCCACCGGCCGGGCCGTCAAGAGGATCGCTCATCGCCTACAGGCCACGCGATGGCAAACCAGCCGCACCCCCTGCGCAGCGTGCAAGAGCGGCGTTCGTTCGCGCTCGCGGAGTCTGGTAGCGATGGCCTTCAGTCCTTTAGCGGGTAGTGTCGCCGCCTTGACGGTTAAGCTGGCCACGGTGCCAACGGACCTCCCGGCCGTGGCGATTATCGGCCGTTCCGGTACGGCCAAAACGGTTACGGAAGTTGTCGTCTCGATAGTCTTGGTCACGCACTTTTCGCCGTCGCACGGACAGCCGGCCATTGCGGGCGATACAAACAGCATCGCCACGGCGGCCAGCGAAAACAGAAGCAACACAAACGGTCTCATCGTTCGTTCCTCCAGGGGTTAAAGAAAACTCTTTAGCGGCGTCGTTGTCGAGGGTGAAAATATCCGTCGTTCGTTTGCGGCATTGGTTCCCAATCGTTTGGTTCGCGGCAATCGACGGCCGACGGTTCGGGCTGTTGGATGTCCCGCGTGATGATGCACGCATACCACACGCCGCGTCGGCTCCTGGCCATGCCGCTGCCGTACTCGCTGTGCTTGCGGCTGGCGACCGACCAATGGCCGGGCGACTGACGCCAGCAATCAAACATTTCCGCCCACAATTCCGCCGGCGGATCCTCGGCCTGTCGCGGCCAGCTTTCCGCACAGATTTCGCGGTAGTCGCCCGGGCCGATGCTGTTGAGCATCTGCTGCCGCCGCTGGTCGAAATTTTGATGGCCCTGCTTGTCGGCTTCCGCCTGATAGTTCGCGTGAGACTGGGCAAAAGAACATAGCGAAGCGTTCACCTTCGACTTCAGCACGTCGGCCGATTGGCCGTCTTTGCTTGCGTAACTGAAACCTTCGGGCACCTGGCCGCCGACTTGCGGCTTCTCCGGCTCGGCTCGTTTCGTGCTGAACGCATAGGCGTGAATTTCCGTCGTACTGACATAAACCGCCTTCGTCCACCGGCTACGGTCGCCGTTCTGGCAGGTGAACACGGCCATTCGCGGGATCGACCCCGGGCCGGTCAACTGATTGGCAAACGCCTGTTCGCGGTCCAAATTGACACATGCGACATGGCCCTTCCGCCGCAACTGCGGCAACCACTCATGGACCTGCTTGCACGGCGTACACCAGTCGGCCGTAACGATCACCAGCAACGGCCGGCCGTCCCGCTTGGCCGCATCGCTGGCCAATGAGTATCGTTCGGTCGGTAAAAAGTCCCTGTCGATCGACTCGGGCTGCGTCATGCTCGACTTTGGCAGACCATCGTCTTTCGGCTGCTTGACCGTCTCGGCCGGCTTCGGCTTCTCCGGTTGCGGTTTCGCTTTTGGCGGTTCTGCCTTTGGCGGTTCGGACAGCTTCTCGACCCGCTGCTTTAATGCGTCGATGGCCGATTGGCTTGCGGCAAACGCCTGATGCAATTTTGCCCCAGACTGTTCAAGTCGAATCATCCGCTGGCCCAATTCCTCGATGCCGTCGATCTTCGCTACGGCTCCGTCGATGCGGCCAACGAGCGAATCAATCTTCGTCGAAAGTTTTCCGACGTCGGCCGATGTCGCTGCCACTCGCTTATCCACGTCGCTGATGGCCAGCGTCATGCACTTATCCAAGTCGGCGACGTGCCTCTGGACGGCCTCCACGGGATCGGGTTTCGCGGCCGGCGTCGGCTGCGGTTCGGGCGCCTGCGACTCTACCTGTGCATTCCAGATTGCGGGGTTCAGCCGCAATTCACTGTCCGGCTGGTTGCATCCGACCAAGAACATCGAAAATATAATTACTACATTTCGCATTACTTCGCTCACCTCCTAAACAACGTTCAGGTTGTAGGTAGTTGCCCGAATCACGTACAGTTCGCTCGGAATCGCCTTGCTACCGAACAGCGTCCAATCATTTCCCGGCCCGTGAGTGTTCGGCGTATGCACTCCAATGCGATTGCCGTCAAGTACCAGTCCATCGAGCCATACGGCGTGTCTTGCCCAGTTGTAGGCCGCATAGCAGCCGTGACCATCGACCAATGCCGTAATCGTTTCCGCCCAAATATCCCGTGCTCCGCCATCGAAGCCCTCCAGGGGCATGTATTGCAGAGCGTCTTGTTCGTATCCAGGCTTCCAGCGGTTTCGGTTGTACTCATGTTGCGGGACGTATTCACTTGATGCAATTCCGTACTTCAGCATCCACGTCAGGGCTTTGTCGAGATAGTAACCTTGAATTCTCCCGCCTGTTACACCGATCAATGATTCGCCCTGAAGTTGTACAAACGGAAGGCCGGCGTTGAATCTCGCCCCCATTACCGCCTGTGCTGCGGATTTTGCCCAACACGTCGGAAAACCGTTTTGATAGTCGGATCGAGACTGTAGCCCAAGCCGCTGACCGATGAAACCTCCCCTCGCCAGCGTATCGCGCACGACGTCAGGCCATCGCGACTCAGGAAGCAACTCGATTCGCTCCGCAAAAACCGGCACACCCTCAAGTCCGCCGATTTCGCTTTCTCGCGGTAGTGCTCCCGGAAAAAAGCCACCGACGGCTTCGGCTGATTCGATCACCTGCTGCCAATTGGAGTCGTCAATGATGGTGCTCACTTTATGGCCTCCACGAGCTTCTCTTCGCTGTTTGGACATGGTTGCGAAGAGTACGAATCTTCGCCCCGACAGGTAATAAGTTGCGGATGCACACGATCAACACACGCTTTCAGAAACGGAACCAAAATATCCGGCGTGGTCTTTCCGCCCGGTCCTCTTACGTCAAAATCGAGCGTTTTGATTTTGTGTTTGGGAGCGATGGTATCAATCACCGCCTTGACGTTGTCTGGTAAGCTGCGTTTTGTCTTCGTCTCGTAGAAGATCACGGCAGCCGTAACTGGTTTTCGGACTTGCGGTATTGGAAGGCCGGCGAACTGCCCATAGCGGCCAGCAAGCCCGACTACCAGCAACGCCACGGCCACAACGGGAATCGCGTATCGGATCGCTTTCATGGCCTACTTCGCCTCCGTGTCGAACCCGAACGTCACCTTGACCGACAGGCCGCCGGTATCATCGAGCCTCGCCGACAGCATTTTGCCCAGCGATTCAGCCGCGTTCACCCGTTCTTTGGCGGCCGGCACCAGAAGTTCGGTCACTTCCTTCGCCGACAGCTCCACGCTCATTGTCGTTTTCATGGTCGAGTGCCTCTTGCTATGTGGCCTTTCCGGTCACAGGATCGAATGTGAGAGATTCGGCGTGTTCGTCGGCGGCCGGCGGAACGGCGGGAATGAGTCCAGGCGACTCTTGTCCGACGGGCTGCGGCGTGTTTACCGACGTGATTACGATCGGCGGCGTGACGCCTGGCAGGGTGACTGCGGTGGCAGGGGCTGGGGTCGCTACTGACGGCGCCTTGCCTTTCACGGCCACCGTCCAGAGATAATTCCACGCCTCGATGGCCTTCGGGTCGGCCTCAATTGGGTCGTATTCGCGGAGTGCGTAGAGGGCCGCCTTGACGGTCCACTGCTGCGTCACGTCAACCACCGTACCGACCGTCTTGCCGGCCTGGTTGTCGGTCGCCGCCGGCCATACCCAGCGAATCAACGCCCAGAGGCCCCAAAGGGCAACGAGCAACAGTCCCGCAACAATCAACCAGTCGAATAGTCCGAAAATCATCGCGTTACCCTTTCGCCTTCACGGGGTCGGCCCCGTAGGTAAACTCATGTTCGATCGTCCCATTTCGCAAATGGATCACTACTTGGCCGATGTGCCGCCGCGACCTCGCCTTGGAACATGCCGTCTTGACGGCCGTGGTCTTTAACTTGCTTCTCCGCACAACGCGGTGAGCGTAGTTCTTTCCAGTGATCTCCAACACTTGCCAGCGGCGGAGCACAGCCGACCATGTTACGTGAAACACTTTTCTGGTCGCCATAGTTCACCCCGCCGCCGCTGGTGTGCTACTACCGCCTTGCACCATTACACCGTGCCGGTTCCTCGCCTCCGTGACGGCCTGGTCGAGGATCGCCGTTACGCTTCGCACGCCCTCGATGCCGGCCAGCGTCCAAGTCGGATCGCTTCTGTCGTTCGATTGCACGATGATCGACCCGATGCCGAATGCTCGATCAAGGCCCGACTGCTTGCATCGCACGTCCTCGACCATCAGCAGCTCTACGCGGTCGATGGTCGCCGTCAACAGCCCCGCTTCGCACACCAGCCGCCGCGTGGTCAACGTGTAACGAATTGTGGCGTGACGATAGATCGCGACGGCAACGCACCAAAGGCCCGGCAACGCGGACAACAGCGATACCGCCAAGATCACTCGCCAATTTCCCGTCGCCATCGACGCAAACGAGCACGCCGCGAAGATGATCGCAGAAATGACCCACGCCCCGGCCATCGCCTTCGTGCTGTACGTGCCCGACCAGAGTTGTTTTTCCGCTTCATCGACCATCAATCATCCTGCCAGAAATCGAACCACAAACCGCAAACCGATCATCGCCAAACCGAAAAAGCCCGCCATCGTGCAAATTGTCGCTCCCAGCCAAAACAGCAGCAGCATTGGCGGCCCGCCGATGCCCGGCCAACCGCTGTAGATCGACACCATCGTGGCACAAACACACCACACGATACTGCCGCAAAGCAGCATCATCATCCAAAGCCACCACAGTTCGACCACCGCGTACATTGTCGATCAGCCTCCGCCAAGCAGGAGTTTGATAAGCCGGAGCGGCCAGAGTACGGCTCCGATGATCGGCCGCTGGGCCTCGTGGTTAATCAGGTAGATCAGCATGATGATGGCCGGAACAACGTAGGCCGCCACGCCGCCGATCGCAAACAGGTACGCATTGCCGCGTCGGATAATCTCACGCATGGATCACCTTCTTTCAACCGAACAAGATGTGACACACAAAACAAAACACGGCACCCGCGATGATGCAACGCAACACGACCGACGGCAACTTAAGGAACGTCAGAACCAGCAGGCCGATTAGGAAAAACTCAAATAACTTCCAGAGGATCAACATGGCCGTCAGTTCGATAAATCGAAAAACCACTGAATGAATTTGTTTATCAGGATCATCGCCACAACCACACCCAACATCGCCAACATGCCGCCGACGAATCCCATAGATCACCGTTTTTTCTCCGACCACAAGCCCCGCTTTTCCTGCTGTGCCTTGAACTGCTCGACGGTCCAGGCGTTCGGTGCCCCTTCGCGGCACGTCGCCAGCCCGGCCCGTACTTGCTCTAAGTTGAGACTGGCACCCGACTGGCCGAACACTTCGCCGATGATCGGACCACGGGCCGCTTCATACACAATCAACGTCCCGCTGCCTCGGCAGTACGGACAGGTTTCTTCGGCGGGCACGAAGTCCTTTAACTCACTGCTTAATCGCTGCCATCGTGACCGAAACTCTGGACAGAACGCTGCTAGCCTTGCGTTGTCGTGCAGCGCCTTGCGGCACTGTTCACATTTTGGCAAATGCCCGTCACAGTATACGGACATCGACGCGTAAATCATGTCCTGCCGCGTCGCGGTGTGCTTGCCAGTCCCTTTACAAAGACTGCAAGCCGCTTCCTTGCCATCATCCAAAACGGAGCCGCCGTTTTCACCTACCGGGGTTTCCGGTTCCTCTGCCGCCGACGGCTCGGCTACGGGGAGGCTCGACTGGCCGCTGGAGTCGCTCCGAAAGATACCGTGCTTTTCGCACGTGACGGTAACGCTACTTCCTGCTACCTGTTCAAGGTGCTTGCGTGCCTCGTCGGCCCATTTGCCAGCGGGCGGTTGGTCGATGCCGGCCAATTGCACAACCGCCGTTCGCCGGCGGCCGGTCTTCACGGTCATGCTGTTGCCGCTCTCGACCGACACGACCTCATATGGCCCGACCGTGACATATCGCGGTGGCCTGGGCGGACGTGGCGGCCGTGGCCCGCGGCATGACCAGTTGCGGGCGATAATCGCCAAGCAAATCAGGCAGACCACCGCGACGGCCGCCAGCACGTAAAGCGATATGAAGCCCTGCTTGCGTGTGTGCCGTGACCTTACCATGCTTTTGATTCCGAAAATATCCACCGTTCAGCTCCACGATCCTGCTTGCAGTGCCGGCAATGCGTTGCTGTAGTTTTTCAGTCCCACGGTACGATAGATGTTGCGACCCTTAATGTCCGGCGTCTCCGTGTAGTCAACCACACGCTTTAGATTCGTCGGTTGCGCCGGCATTTCGTCCATGCGGCCCAACCACATAATGCTGTCGATGGGAATCTCCCGATCGACAACCACCAACGCATCCAAGTCCACAACGCGACCTCTCGCGTCCGCGACGTTGTGCATCAGGCGATTCCAGCGAACAAACAACTCGACCGGCTCCAGTACGGTTGGATTGCCGTAATCGTCCGTTCCGGCGGATTCCCACAATACGGCTGATTGATGTCGAAATTGACGCTCTAAGCTGGCCATTACGCCCGATCCTCATAATCAATCTGTTGACTCGGAACCTTCCCCAACCACGCCGCCCCGGCCTTCGGTCGCATCGGCATGTCGATCCTCGCCAGATACCCCGTCACGTCCATTCGCTTGGCGGTTTGGCCATAGAGTGTGCCGTCATAGCCCATATCCGTCCGACCTTGAAACTGCCCGCTCGCCCCGCCCGTTGATTTGCTCTGCAATAGCTGGTCGGCGTGTGCGTAGAAGTGAGCAGCCAAGTACCGTTCGATCATTTCCAAATCCGCCGCCGTCAATTCACTGCCGGAATCGTTCGCGGCGATCTTATCGACCACTAGCGTTGCCGTGTCGATAAAAGGCGTCAGGCTGGACTCGCCATCGTAGTGGTCCAGCAGGATGCCTTGAACGGCGGTGGTGTCTGTTCGCGGCAACGGCTACGCTCCCTTGCGTTGTGCCGGTTCGGCGGTTTGCCTCGGCCGATCTTCCTTGCTGGCAGGAGTGGGCGCGTTCACTCGCTCGAACTTGCACGCACCCTTAGAGGAGTTGAACTTGAGCAGGTCGAGGCTCGATTCCACCACGTCGCCGCGGCTGTAGGTGCGGCCACCGTGGTTATAGCTGCCTCGCAGAAGTTTGTAGGACGCCATGATTTCGCTCCGCGTACATTGTTGATTGGCCCCATTATTCAGGCCCGGCTCCCCTGCCTAGTGGGGCTGTAGGCAGGGGAGCGATGCACGGGCTTTTCCTACGCCGTGGTGGCGTGACAGATTCCGCAGTTGCCGTTGTAGTCGCTGCGGAGTTGCGGAACTTGGATGGCCATCACCTTGAAGTTCAGTTGCATTCCGCCCTTGCTCTCCCACTGGACCGTGGTGATGTCCATGCCGTTGACGGCGCGGGCCACGTCGCTGGTCATCTGGACGAAGATCAGCGTGAACGTGTCGGAGAGGAAATCGAGTTGGCGAACGTCTTGGATTCCCTCGATGGCCCGCAATCGCTGCCGCAGCGTTTGCGTCGGTGCCGTTGCGCCGGACGTGGACAAGACGTAGTAGTCGTTGTCCAGGTACTGCGCCCAGTCTGGCGAATGGTAGACCATGAACGGTCCGTAGAACTTTTTGTCAGCCATCAACTTGATGATTGCCAAAAAGTCGGTCACGGTCTTGTCCGGGTTGGCGCCGGTGGGCACCGTCACATCGGTTTTGATAACACGATCAGGGTGATTCGTGTATCCAAACACCGTCGGGGCGTTGCTGTAGTCGGACGCCTTGCCGTAAGTGACGCCGGTCTCGACGCCGATCAGCGTCTTTTCGATCATTTCGGCAACACGTCGGCCAGCGGCTTCGGCCATCGTGGTGTCCAGCGGCGTCCCGCTGTTCCGGCTCACCGCCATGCGGCGACTGGAAAACTGGAAGTCGCTATGAGTGATCGGCAGAGGCAGTCCCTCAAGCTGATACTTGGGGCTGTCGGTGCGGCCTTCGGTCAATCCGTCCATGTCCACCACGGCCTCGCCGGGGTCAGACATGGTTTCATGCTCCAGGATCATCTTGGCCATGCCGTTGAACCCGCCAAACGTATTGGCGGCGGCCAAGTCGGACCACGCCTTTAGTCGCTGCCGTGCGGCTCGCAGGACCACCCGGTCAAGCTCGATCCATTCCTGCTTTCGCAGGCTGGTGGCATTGAAGACCGGGCTGAAAATGCCATTTTCCATGAGATTGGAAATCAGGCAGTTTTCGTAAACCGGCGCATACATGCCGGTCTTTTCGTTGAACGCCATGCGTCCGGTGTTGACGGTCGCACACTTGCGACCATTGTCGTCAACGTAAGGCCGAAGCAGGCCGGGATCAAAGCGGCAGTTTCCCAACATTTGAGCAACGTCGCCGTGCCCTTGTCCGTTGAGGATGAAGTCCGTGAACATTGTGTATTCTCCTGTGTGTTTTGCGTAGTGCGGACGTTTGTGTCGCCCGATGGATGGTGTTGCCCGGCTTAGTGGCCGGTGTACATGCAGTGAACGAGCGAACCAGCCGCCACCAAGTCGGCAACGGCCTCCAACGCGATGAACGGTTCGCTTTCCGGCGTGCTGGCCGTGGCAATCAGGATGCCATCGCCATCGTTGACGATCAGCAAGGCGCCGATGGCCAGTGCATCGCCCGTGCCCGTGCCCGCAGCGGCCACAAGCATGTTCAACTCTTCACCAGCAATCGGACAGTAGAGGAAGCAGCGGTCGCCATCGACATAGGCGTCCGTCGCAGTTTTTCCCTGCAAGTTGTCGGGAAGCAAGACGGCGATCAGTCGTTGATTGCCGTCGGCATCGGCGTTGAACACTTCCCACGTGTGCCGCCCGCCAACCGCCGCCGTCGCTGCCTTGATTTGCATGACGGTTCCCGGCTTCGGCGTCCCACTCACAATCCCCTCAAGGTACACGCCCTTCGGGTTTGCGCTCAGAACGATTTCGTTTCCTTTGGCCATTGGATTATCTCCGAACAGAATTTTGTTTGATGGTTTGTGAACGAAAGAAGCGGCCCGTCAATCAGGCCCGCTTTTCATTGCTCCAGTCGATGGTCGGAAGCGGAAGGATGTCTCCGGCGTTCACCGTCGCTTGGTTGCGCGTTTGCGGTGCCGCCATGCCGGTGTAGAGCGGCAGCGGATCGGCCTGCTGATTGGCGACCGGCGCCAACGCCAACAGGTCTCGCAGTTCGTCCAGCGGCTTGTCCTTCAGCCGGTTGACGATCACTTCCTTGCGTTCGGCAGCGACGTTGGCCGTCAGACGTTCGATCAACGCGGAACGCTCCCGCTGTTCGATGGCCTTGGCGTTGGTGATCGCCGAGCGAATGCTGGCCGGAGCCTGCTTCATCCAGTCCTCTTCGGACATCTCGTTGCACGTCGCCTTGCCCTTGCCTGTGTCTTCTTCGTCTTCCTTACCGGCCTTCTTTTTGTCGAGGGCCTCTTGCAGGGCCGCCGGCATGGCGTTGATGGTGACGGTTTCGGGAATGCCAAACCCCTTGCGGGCCGCGTTGACAACGGCGTCACGCTCGGCAATCTTCGCCTTTTGCTCCGTGATCGTCTTGGCGTTGGCCTGCAATTTGGTCAACGCTTCGTCGCCGAGGTTGGTCAGCAATTCGCGGTCGGTTTCCTTCCATCCGCAATCGCCGCAGTTGGCAATCAGGTTATCCACGATCGCCTTTTTCTGGTCAACGGTAAGTGCCATTGTGTGGCCTCCTCGATTCGTATTGTTCGTCGGCTGGCCGCCATCCGGCCCGCCCTGGTTACTTGTTTGGTCACTGGCAATGCCAAGCATGTTGCCGAGCATTTGCCACAAAGAGCGTTTGGTTGCGTCCGTCGCGTTGTCGGAATTTACCAACACGCCGCACCCGTCGCGGATGCTGCACGCCCCAACTTGGTCCGGCAGAATCGCCAAGTGGTCCGGCCGATAGTTGCGAGCGATGAACTGATACGGCTTGCCGTTGTGGACCGCGCCTTCCGGGGCCGCTTCATTATCCGTAAACAGGCCCGTACTCAGTTCGATCGGCTTGCCCGCTTCGAGATTGGCGAGGATTCGCGGCTCGACCTTACGCACAAGGTCGATGTCAATCCAGCCTTCGCTAACGAGCTTGTCTTTGTATTGCGTGTTGAATACAAAGCCGATGCCGAACTTGTTCAACACGGCGGGATTGCGGGCGCTGATTGCCGAGCCGTCGCCCGCCGTGGGATGGTTCACCACGATGGGCATGATGTTCCATGCGTCGGCGTTGCGACTGATTTCCTCGGGCGGATAGTACAACGCACCCTTGGAGCCGTTCAACACGCCCGGCACGATCGTCGTCAGCGGGACAACGAGAAACTCGCGGCCGTGCATCGTGTCGCGGCGAACTTTGCCCGTAGCATTGGAAACAATTCGTTCCATGCCGGACATTGTGCCAACTCAATACGCGAGTTGTAAAGAAGAAACCGGGCAGGACTAACCCTATAGGCGAAGGCAAATAAAACCGTAGAAATTTCTACGGTTTGCGTTACTCGACAGCCGCCGCTAGCAACCGCACGTGCCGATAGCAGAGCTTCCTTTTCGTGCCGCACGCCTGAGAGAACTCACAGATTACGTCTTCGCCGATCAGTCGCAGCACCTTCCTGATTCCCGTCAGGTGCCAGCGGACGGCGCTTTCCCCGCTCAGTTCGTCCGGCAGGCAAGCGTGAAGCTCGCACAGAAGATGGGGGCGGCCATCCGACAAGATTTTCAGAATGGCCCGCTGTGTTGCGGTGAATCGTTCTTCCATGATTGCGTTCGACGTTATTTCGCGTCGAGTATGCTTTCGGGACGATCGTCGTCGATCGTTACTCCTGCCCCACTCCAATTACTCCGGTCCCGCTGTTCGGCCAGTGTTCGCTTGGCCGGTGCCCTCGCCATCAGGCTTTCCTTGATTGATTCCCTGATGTCGCGTGGCTCGCGCGTTTGCCCCTTCTTCGGTTCCCCTACGTTCGCGGGGGTCCATGCGCAGCGGCAGCGCGGGTGCCTTGGCAACATGCCTCGGGCCTCTTCTATGGTCAATACGACGGTTTCCAGCGATGAACATTCCTCGCATACTTTTTCATCACCAGCCGTCAGCCACTCGACCATGACACCCACTTCCTCGACCCCCATTTCTTCCAGGGCGTCAAGCTGGCCCTCGGCGTGGCAACGAATGATTTCCGTGCGGGCGATAACGTCGGCCCGCGTGCGGTCGATGCCGTCAACCACCTTGGCGATGGTCCGGCCGATGTCGCGTGGACTCTGCCCTTGTACCAGCCCGTCGGCCAGCGTGCGGGTGAGCTTCGTTGACATGCTCTCCGTCACGCCCTTCAGTTCCGTGAAGACGCGGCCAGCCAGCAGCTTGACTTTCTCGACAGCCACCGGGCGGGCAAAACTACTCCGCAAAAACTCTTCTTTCGTGCCACGATAGAAGCCCCGCGTGCTGTCATCCTCGGCGTATCCCTTCGCGTAGGGCTTGCGAGCGTCATCGAAGGCCCGACCGGCCCCCTTCGCGTATCCGTCTTGCACGTACCGCACAAACCATTGATCGGACAAATCGGCAATTCGATCCTCGATGATGTCGAGGGCGATTTGCGACCTCAGCCACTTGCGGAATGCCTCGACCTTCTTAAACGACGAATCGGGATCGAACAGGCCCGCGTTATCGGTCACGTTGAACGCCAATCGCGGCCCGATCCCCAACGCATCATCCTCAACGATCAACTTTAGCATCGCACGCTTCAGCCGCGTGAACCGCCGGTTCAATTCGGCGGTGAACTGCCGCCGGATCGTTCCGGTTCGCGTCGGATCGACCCGCAGCGGGTTCGGCTTGCGGGCGTTGCGAACGGTCGAATTGTGGCAAAGACAGCTTGGCATGGTGTCGATTCCTTGCGTCACGGCGTTGTTGGCGGTTGCGGGGTTCCGTCACCATCCACGGCTGGCGGCAGCGGATCTGCGTTGGCGTCGGTCCCGCCGCCCGTCAGTGCATCGTGAATATCGCCGGCGTCTTTGTCTTCCTTCCGCAGCATGTCGAGCGTGGACTCCAAAATCTGCCGTGCCTCGGTATCGGGAATACCCAGTATCCTGGTCAGGAAGTAGAGCGGCGTAATCAGCGACTCGACGCCACCCTGTACGTACTTGACCAGAGCGTCCGTTCTGGATACCGCCACCGTGGCCTGCTCTTGCAGCGTCAGGCGTTCGGTGTCCGACCACACGACGGAATACTGGTCCGGCGCTGGAAGCACCCCGAGCGATATCAGTCGGTCCACCAGCGGGACGATCAGCCGTGACGTGAGATAGCGATTACGCCGCGACTGGAGCCGGTCACTCCACGCCTGAGCGTCTTGCGTGCTGGCCAGTTCGCCCCGTTCGCTACCCAAAAATATTCGCTTGGGGACGCCCCGATTGATGCAAATGGCGTCGAGGTGGACATTGATCTGCGGCGTTGGGTCAACCACCGTAGGGGACAGCGTTTTGGCCGTCATTCCCATCAGCGACAAGTATCGCTGCAAGCCGTTCATGTAGTTTTCCATCGTGTCTTGCAACGCACTCTGGTCGATGGCCACGTCGCCGCCTAACTGCGGGTGCGTTTCCAAGCTGACGCCGGGGAAGGCACCACGCCAGTACATTTCGGCCGACCCACCGTAGAGCTTGCGTAGGTCCATGAGCCGATTGAACACCGGCCGCATCCTCGGCACGCCGAAAATCTCACTGCTGCCAAGGTCGCCAGCCACGTGAATCACTCGGGTCCAGTGAACATTCACAGTGGCGGTTTGCGCTCCGATGCCGCCCTTGTTGCCGTCGGACGGATCGGACAGGGACACCTGATACATCGTCGGCTGGCCGTACCGTGGGCTGTTTTTGTCGGTCTCGTAACTGAGAATCGGTGCCATCGCTTCGTCGAACGGCCGCAAGTACAGTAGCTTGCGAGTTGGCGATTGCTTTTCGCCCAGTTCTGCCGGTTGGTCGAGTGGCTTCCCATCGTCGATCCCCATCAACAAGATGCCGTAGCTGCCGATCCCGCTCAGTTCGTCGAGACGACATAGGTAATCCCACAACGGGTTCTGCTCGCCCTCCGCCTGATACCAACTCTTGCCCCGCAGCGAATTGCACACTGCATCGAATGTCTGCTCGAATGGCGTTTCTGTATCGACATCCTCATCCTCATAGACTTCCGGCAGCACCTTCCACGATTCGTGGGGCATGATGGCGACCACCTGGGCCGCAACCGGGTCGCGGTCGTACCAGTCGCGGTACTGTTGCGGCGTGATGTTGGCCGTGTCAGGGTAGCCGCACTCTTGATCGTAGTCGCGTCGCGGGTCGATCAGCTTTTGCAGCAGTTGCGACCGCGACGAAGAGGCGTTGTCAACAATCTCGCGGAACTGATTCAGTGCGATGGGGTCGGTAAACGCGAAGCCGCCAGTCGTTGCCATGATCTATTCTCCCTTGTGTATGGTTGGTGGCGTTTCGGACAATTCCGTCAACGCCGATTCGCAATCGTGTAATTCCTGCCGAAAAAGTTCTACTTGCTGAGTCAAGGTATCTAGGTCGATGTCAGTCGAAACCGTGTGGGCCATGCCCGCTTCGTCCGATTGCCGAAATGCCTGCTGTAGCGGCAGGCTCTTGGCGTCCTGCCATCGTTGTAGGCCGGTCAATCGCCGTTCGGCATACAGTAGTCGCTGCCGTGCGTTTTCGTGGCGGATCGACCAATATGCGTGCTTCCGTGTGGCCAGTTCGCTTGGCGACTCTGCCGGCGGCCACTCGGGTCCGGCGTAGTCGGTCGCACTGTATTGCCAGCCATCGCTAAACAGCAGCCGCCCGGCGTGCATTACCGGCTCGCCGTGTGCTTGGCAGAATCGCAGAAAATACGCCCGCCAGTCGAGGCGAATCTTGATCGTGCCGTCGTTGGCGTTGTGGATTGCCACTAACACACCCCTGCCGTCGCTTGGTGACGTTTTCGCGTGCGATGGAATTCGGCCATTGCCACGGAATCGGCTTCGTCCGGGCTACAGCCGATCAGTTCCGTCAGAGACTTTTCGTTGCTGTCTGGATTGTTTTTGTACTTCGGCAGCAATCGCATCCTACCCTCGCTGTCGTAGGTCAACGGTATCGGCGATAACTGTTCCCGCAACGACGCCTTGCTGTCCAGGCGCCGACGATTCAGCAGACCAGCAGGCAGTGCGAAACTGCCAACCAGCCTACCGTTTTGATCGACGGTTTTCAATCGCAGTCGCAGCACGCCATACATCTCGGCCCGCCTGTTTTTGTAGACGTACCGAACCTCGGCATCTTCCTTGCGACTGGCGAGTGGCTTGACACCATGACGGATTTCCGGCGTGGCCGACTCGCCGAAGGCCACGGTCGCCACCTTGTAGCCCATCAGTCGCAACCGGTCGGCATGTTGCTTGCCGCCGCCGCCGATGTCGAACAGTATGTTTTCCGGCATGAGGTGGTATTCACGCATCAATGCTAGCGTCCGGCCGACAATTTCCGTGGTGTCGGGCGTTTTCTTCGATTCCAGGTGCAATAGGCCGCGTTCGTCCACAATGGCCCATGCCGTGTTGTCGCCGCCTTGTGCCGAATCGACCGCCATCGACGCGCCCCGCGTCCTGGTCGGCAGCGTGGCCGCATAGGCTTCGGCCGCGTCTAGCCACGCCGGCGGGAACATGAGCAATTCCGCACCCTCATAGAATCTCGCGTCGAGACATACGCACTGCTGGATTTCGTCCCACTGACTGCGGTTTTTCAGGTAGTCGGGGTACGACTTCACGCCCGGAACGACAATCTCGTTGGTTACTGGCACGCCCGCCTTGACCTGATTCATGGCCAGCCGCACGTTCGGCGAATCCTCGGCACGAATACGAATCACGCGGCGGTAGCATCGCGTCCCATCCTCGGAAAACTTGTCGCCGCCCTTCACGCCGCGATGGAAGAAGTTGCGGCACGGCCACGTATTGCCGATAATCAAGGCCCGGTTGAACCAGGTCGAGGCCATCGTATAGTAGGAATCGGACACGCTGCTGGATTCGTCGCACACAAACAGCGTGCGGGGAACGCCGTCGCCCGTGTTGGCAATATGGTGCCCCTGCATGGCCGCAATGCTGTCGCGGCTCGCCACCAGGCCCGTGACGTAGCTGAGCGGACACTGCTGTCCCGCCCGTATCTTGCGAAGATCGTGATGGTTGACCACCAGCGGCCCGCCCGATTTGGCGTCGAGCGGGTACTTCGCCTTCTGAATGAAGTGGCCGATTTCGCCCCACAACACGCGAAGATGGTCATCTTTTGCACTGGTGGTTACGATTCGGCACGGGTGGCGAGTGAGAAAGAAGCAAAGCACGATGAACGCGGCCACGAAATCCTTGCCGAGCATGTTACCGGCCGGCACTACGGTTTCATCGTCGTTCCACACAGATTCGATGATTTGCCGCTGCTCACGGTAGAACGTGACATCCGGCCAAAGCCACTGCTTGAACGCCAGCGGGTTGACGATTCTCTTCGTCATAGTGCCTTTTCATCCCGCTCCATGAGCAGTGGGGCCATTACCCGCTGTTCAACCACGTCCACGTCAATCGGCTGTTCGCAGAGCTTATCCCACGGCGATACTTCCACCCGGACGCTGCTCTTGTCGGGTGCGAACAGACCCTTGTGCTTCATGGCCATGTCAATGGCGGCTGCCTTCGGACTGAGCTTTAACTGCGTCGTAATCGTTCGCTCGCCAGTCTCGGGATCAACCGTTACCGTCTGCTTAAAGCCGTCAACGGCCGCCCGGGCACGGTCGGGGAGCTTATTGATTGGCAGCAATTCGCCCGTATCGTCCACAAACTCCAGCACGTCGCGGGTGGCAACGTAGTAGAGCTGCTTCAGCACCTCCCGGCGTGACAGTCTAAGTACCCGCACATCGCCCCGCTGGAGGATTTCCATATACTCACGGAGTAGCGGAATCTTGAGCAAATTGGTCGCGTGCGTGCTGGCGCTACGCGCACTGTAGCCGGCCCGAATGGCGGCTTGCATACCGTTGAAATCAATCAGGTACTCAGCCGCGAATCGCTTCTGGCGTTCGTTGAGCCGGTTCTCGGCACGCATCAGCTTTTTGGTTCTCTTTTTGGCCATAACCGCTTATGGGCTTGCGACAATCAAGCCACATTATAGCAAATGGGGTACGTTGATTTCCTAGTTGTCGTTGTGCTTTCCGCTCCCAACATGGCAGAGCATATCGAACAGACATCCGCACTGTCTTTTCCACCGCCGCCTCTCGGCCCGGTCAATCAACCAGACCGGCAGCCAGAATGTCGTGGCTGTGAGTAAGCCGATGATGAAGCCAAGCGTAAACCATTGGTCAGGTGTCATTGGCCTGTTTCTCCAGTCGCTAGTCTCTCCGTTTCGGCGTCGTAGGCTGCATCCTCGTCATAGTCAGTGCTACATGGTCCCTCTCCCGCTGGAAATCCCGGTGGGTGCCACGTTGCCGGGCGTTTACCTCGAAGCTGCCGAATCACCGTCTCACGCCTGTCGAGTTCGGCAAGCACAACTTTCTCTGCGCAGCAGACATCGCATTGGCAAAAAACGCTCTTACATTCATTCAGCAAAATCTCTTTCGCTTCGTCAATCGTCATTGGATTTTTCCTCTTCTTTAGCCCACGCCAATATCCGCAACTGCCAGTCGCCGAATACTTCCAGCCATTCGAGTGCCGTCAGTTCGCCGACCTTCTTTGTTGCCCGGTCCATTGCCTCGGTGATTTCCATCCTGGCGAACAGTATCCTCTTGCGGCTCTCCATTTCGGCGTTGGTGATTGTGCGTTTGCTCATTGTCTAATCCTCCGCTCTCACGTACCGCACGGTGCCGATGCAGCCGATGCCCCTGAAACTCTCGGCTGAATCCCTAGTCATGTACATAGGCGCAAACCCGTTGTCGTAGAAGTTCACCCAGCCCTCTTTCGGCCAGACCGGCTTCTGCTCGGGCTTTGTCGGCCCCGCAATCTTGGCCTCCAGTTCGCGGACTTCCGCTTCCAGTTTTCCGATGCGGCAGTCGCAGGTACGATTCATCATGGCTCTTTTTCCTTTCTTTGGGTTGTAATGAACACTCACTCCGGCCAACTCACCACAACATTGCTGCCGACATGCTCGTCGGCGGAGCCGCGTGCGATGCGTATCACCAGGTAGTCGTAGCCATCGTCTAGGTTGTTTTTGCTGCCCGGCGGCAGTCCAAACGATGCGCCGACAAGTTTTCCAGTCTTAGCCCGCTGATCAAGCGATGCGAGTTTCGCCTCCAGTTCGCGGGCGCGGCACCAGGGGCAGCTATTGTTATTCGGACGGCAATCAAGCCAACGCCCGCCGCACTTTTCACAAACCAGGTTCATGGTTTCTTCCTTTCTTCAATCTCGGCAATGATCGACGCCACGGACGGACGGTACTTTCCGTGCGTCCACGACAGCGGTTCATTGGCCTTTAGATAATCATTGACCGCTTTTTCTGCCGCCTCATAGTCGCCTGGAAGCTCGGCATCACCAGAGATGTAGTTACTCAAATGCTCGGACAAATCAAAGAACCCGGGGTGGTGCGGCTCGGCAAACAGCAGCCGCAAGTCCTCGATCTGCTCGGCAGTTGGCGTGTCTGTCTCCATGTGGTCAAGTAGATCGTCTAGACTCCAAAACCACTTGTCGTCATTGTCGCAACACAGGGGAGCCTTGCCGTCCCACTCCCGTTCCTCGCGGGCGTAGTAGCGTTCGGTGTCGGCTTTTGCGCGACAGGCGTCACACTTCACGTAATGCTTGTCGACGCGGCCTCCACACTCACACGGTCGTGTCGTACAGCAGCAGTAGCTCGCCATGTGCTTGGCACTGTCATCATACCCGTACCATCGCTTGCACGTCTTGCAAATCCATCCCGTGACGGTTGCTTGCTCGGCGTTGTCCTCGTACCGAATCACTGTATCAGGCGTTTTCATGGTTTCTTCCTTTCTTTTCGCTTACCGTAACGTCAGCATCGCCGGGTTTAGTACACTGCCTCTCTCGTTGGCCTTTTCGCCTTCGGTCCCAATCTGCACATCAAGATTGTGCCAACGTCGCAACTCCTCGCCATGTTGCCAGCAATCCGCTAGCACCCGCACAGCAAAGCCGTACATGGCCCCAGTGATGCCCTCGTCGTCGGCAATGCGTGAGGCTTCCTCGGCACATTCGGCGATTGCGGACCCTACCGCAATTCGCGTCTGCATGATACGCGCCCACTTCTCTGCGTAATCGACGACCGCCTTGCCGTAGCCGTCCTGGTTGGCCAGTTCCCGTGATTTCCATTTCAGTTCATTGCGTAGCATGATCGGCGGCGCATCCGCCAAGATCGCCGCCAACGTCGCACGCTTCTCGGCTTCCTTCCTCGCCCACTCCGCACGCTGGGCAATCACCTCCGGGCGGGCGTTGTATTCTTCGCTGCGCCGCCTTGATTCTGTGTCGTAGTGGAGCGTGATGTCCTCGGCAGCGCAGCCTGGTACTGCTGTCAGTTCGATTTCATTGAATGAACACGTGACCTGTTCGCCGGTGTCGTTGGCTAGCTGCACCATACGTCTGGCGGTTTCGCTGACATGTTCGCCGCAATGTGCTTCAAGTGTTCGCATTTTGGCTCCTTTCTTCTTCGACTTCATCCACCACGATTCGCACCTTGACGGACCGCTCGTTCTCTGTAGCGTTAATTCCCGCGTCCTCGGCGGTTGGATACAGCACTGGAGAATCCACAAACGTAGTGAACGAATCAACGTGACCACGCTCATCCACCAGAATCCAGTAGTGGTTGGCAAGTTTTGGTTTGGTCATTGACTTCCCTCCGTTTCCTTTACCGCATCAACGATCTTCTCGGCCGTTTCGCGGATATGTCGCAGCCACGACAACTCGCGATTATGCTCTCCGTTCAGCACTGCGCGGACGGCGTTGCCGATGTTCTCGGCACCTTTCCATCCGTCGATTTTAATACCGCTCGCCTTCTGAAATGCAATAATATCGCGTTCCTTTTCGGCCAGTTGCTCACGAATACGACTGCTGGTTCTTTCCGAGGACTCAAATCCCAACTTGTAGCCGTCATCATGTGCTTTTTTTAGCAACTCTGCGTCGGCACCCTGTTCGGCCACTCGCCGCATGATGGCGGCCAAGAAGCCACGATCAATTGGTTTTGGATTCAGCCGCTCGGGTTTTACTTTTATTTTTAGGCCAGAGCCGTTCGGAACCAGTAGCCCCCAACCCTCGGGCAGTTCACCGTCACGAATGATTGACCTATCGCCAACTACCATGTACCAATGATCGCAGTATCGCAAAACGGACTCCGCTTTCTCTGGGTCTTTCAGTTCCTTCAGCCAATCTGTGCGGCTGACCTTAATCTCGACTCCCGCGAGAGTAAGGCCACGACTCGGCCACAGGGACATTACTAATGCGTCAGCGTGGCGACTACAATTCATGCCCGTCCCATTTCCAACTTCCCAGAGCAGGGCATAGGCGCGAGAATCGAAGTGAAACCTCAATGCGTTTTTGACTTCGTGAGTATTCATGGCTTTCCCTCCGCTTCGACAACCGCCGCCACGGCAAGGCACACCGCGTGCGCGATGGTGTCGCCGTAGATATACTCACGTTCCTCACCGAGTACAACATACACTCGCCATTGGTTTGTAGATGGCTGCGGCTCTAGGCAATACAGCGTTTTGTCCCGCAGCCACGTCATAATCTGGCAGAACTGCTCGAAGCTTGGCGTCGTGCTGACTCGCGGCGAAACCAAATCGCCGCTAGGTAATAGCATGACGGCGTGCGGTATATGCACGGCCTTGCAAACGATTTCGTCAAGCTCGGGACCGGGTTGTAGGGGTTTGGTCATGGCTTCTTATCCTTCCTTTTCAGTGCCGCCCTGAGTGACGACCAGCGAATACGTGCTATTGTGTGCTGCCCAGACTCATAGACGACCACCATGATGCCTTCCGGTTCTTCGTACCACCACCCATCCCGGTTCTTAAAACGGTGCGGCTTCAATTGCAGATGTTTGTTGCTCATGGCGTTGGCTCCTGTTCTATCTCTGCTACTATCTTTGACGAACGTAGATACCCATTCAGGTCCAGCCACATCTTCCTGCTCGCGTCGGCCAGCCACGCCAAGTAATCCAGCGGCACGCAATTAACTGGTTCACCTGCGAACTTTCCGAACGGCATCTTATCCTCGCCAAACCGCGTTGCTTCGATGTCAGTCATGGGCTGCGGCGCAAACGGTAGAGCCTGTTTGACTTCAATCCACGATTCAATGGCCGCCCTAACGCGATTGGCAATAATCCGCTGCTCAATCTCGTTTCGCTCGGCCATACCTTCACGGATCAGGTCCGCCAGTACGTTGCCTACGTCGTTGGCGTTTTCACTCATGGCTTCGGCTCCTTAGACAGCCTATGTTCAACGATACCAATAGATGAGCGTGGTCCATTGTAATGCTCGTTGGCATAGGTTTGCTGTTGAATCTGAAAATCAATAGGCAGTCCAGTTATTCCCCGCCCCAGCGTCGAAAACGCCATAACGAACGCACACCACTTGTCGCATAGATGCTCATTGCGAGGGTCGCAGCCGGGAAACATCGCAGCATATTCGGCATCGGACAAGATGATGCGAATGTCAACGTCCCGCCACGCTCGCTCTTTATCTCCGGGCAGCGACGATCCTACTTGGTATGCGAACGTACCAAAGGCATCAAACAAAATCTCGCCGAAGTAGTTAAGTTTCAACGCCTCCGGCATTCCGACTCCAGCCCGTCCCATTATGGTTCTCCAAATTCATTCCAACACTACTCGCAGATGCCTACTCGAACAGCACCTTATGAATAGCATTCCAATCAATTTCTGACTCAGCAATCAAACGCTCGAACGCCGCTTCATCGTATGCGAGTGCCTTGCCCTCGATTCGCCGCAACCAGTTTTCCATTATCATGCCCGTCATACGAATCATCGCCGTTGCACATCGGGCGTTCATAACGGCAGATTTTTGTTCGGCTGTCATGTCATTTTCCTTTCGGTTACTTCTTTAATTCAGTAATCTGAGTCACTCCCCGCACCCTCCAACAGTAACCACACTTACGACAGGACGCCAAAACGTGAACTGGCTTACCCGCACTGGTATATCCTTCTTCCGCCGGGAATCCACGCTCGTCCGCATCAAACGATAGACCGTGGCCGGACCACACCTCTAGGTATTCGTTGGGCAAGTTGCCGCACTTCGGACATCGCGGGATTGTTTTCATTTCCTTTTTGGCTTCCAGCCCATCATGGCTATTGCAATCGAATCACGCCCATTGGCTTTTCGCCGATGCTTACGAGATATCCATTCAATCGCCAGTTTTTCTCAGCACGCATAGCATAGCCCGCATCCCAACCCGCCAGCCAGTGTGTTGTTTCATCGGTGGTGTCGTGGCAGGAAGCGAGTATGCCTGAGATGAATCCTGCGGAAAACTGGTTGGCAATAACGTATTTGTTCTCATCGCGTGGCTTCATCATAACTCCCTAACGTCTGAGCAGTCACATTCCATTTCCGCGACCTCAAACTCGGCACCACACTCGGGACAAAGATCGTCGGCCAGCACAAGGGAATTGATCGATGGATCATCCTCGATTACACGCGAACCAAAACCATGTCCATTGGTACACTTGCATAAAGCGATCATTGTTCTTTCTCCTTCGGTTTCCAATCCGCTGGCGGCACGCGGTCGGGTTTTGCAGGGTCGGCAAGAACCATCAAGTCATAGGCTGAGTAGATGCTGGTACTCGTCCACGAAGTATAGCCACTCGTATAAAACTTCCCAATGCCCGCGTAATGCCTGCGAGTCCATTCGATACCCTGTCGCACCCACACCTTCGCATCAATCGGCGTCGATTCATCCGGCTCACGCCAATCATACGGTCGCTCGATCAGCGATTCTCGCCAGTGGTCGGCGGGAGGGAGGTCGATGATGTCGAAAAGATAGAACGACAACCAACCATCCCAACTACACCCACCCGCTGTTGGTCTTTGGCGGCGACGATGAAATCCAACCGGGTCACCGCAAGCGTTAATAGCGGCAAAATCTCCACAGTACGCCGCCCAAAACTCGGGGCTGTTCCATCGTATGCTCATGGATTGGTTCCTTTAGTGCCAGATTTCAGTAATTACAAGGTCCGGTCGCGTTTTCTTGAGCCGGATATGTTGCAATCGGCCTTCGATGGCTGGCAGAAGTCCCGCCAACCATTGCTTTTCACCCTCGGTGTCTGCCGTTAGCGTCAACTTATAGACCTGTTCGCACAGGCTGACCGACTTCGGCGCTCTGCCTACTGATGCGTCAATTCTCATCACTTCTCTCCTTTCGCTGCCTCGGCAGCCTCGCGGGTGCTGTAGGTTCGTTCGCCGGAACTGTAGACAATATCTGGAATCGAGCTATCTGTGCGAAAGTACACCGCCCCATAGTCCAGTGATTGCACATAGCCTGTTGGGTCAACGTAGTAGTATTTGTTGCCTCGAATGATCGGCACACCATCCGCCGTCTTTGGCAGCCGCTCCACGATCTCGCGGAGGCGTCGAATCTCGGCCACCGCCAGCCGCATTGCCGCTGGCATTTCGTACAGCGAGTTCGCTTCGACCTCAAATGCGGTTCCTCCCAAGTCAATGATGCGACTCAGCCGTTCCTCCCACAACTCCTGCATTTCGTCGGTCCATTGGTCGCTCATGTCGATGCTCCCTTCGGTGATTCAGCCGCAACTCTACGGGTGTCTTGGCTGCCACATTTGTCGCACAAACAGTACGGCCGTATCGAGTCGGCATAGTAGCCGTGGTGGCCGCAGTCGTGACATCGCCGCATGTGGAGCTTACGTCCCACGATCTCGCGGAGGCGTTTCAGTTCGACCAGCACATGCCTGATCGCCACAACATCATTCGGCGACAAGTCCCACGTTTGCTGCCGGGGGTCGATCATCGCTTCCAGTCGTTCAATATGTTCGCTCATGGCTTCTCCTTCGCAATCTGAATGGAATACCACGGGTGCCACTCCGAACCGAGCCACGTCCTAACCAGCACGCTAGGCGTCGGTTCCCAAAACGGCCACCCGTCGTACATGCCAACTGCCAATACGTCGTGTCCCTCGCCGTACAGCGACACCATGACTTGCTTGCCAGCGTCCAGCAGTTCAACCACTTGGCGTAAGGTTGCCACGGCGTTGCGGGCGATTTCCGGGTTTACGCCGCCGCGACCGTTCGCCCAATCGTGCTTGGTGAAGTCATAGGACCAATCGACAGGCCCAAGCAACTCACCCACTCGCTCTGTCTTTGTGATAGTTTTCATGGCTTCTCCTTCCCGTGTTCGAGTGATTCTTTCAGCGTAGTAATGAGTGACTCAAAGGACACGGATTCGATACTGTTCGGCCAGTTCCGCCAGTAATCGACCACCGACCGCGCCGCAATCTCGATTCGCTGGAGACGCTCCAGTTCCCGCTCCGCTTCCTCGAATAGACAATACCGCCCGTTTATGGTTTCGGACATGAACTGGCCATCGGTCGTGTCGGTGAATCGTCGCATTAGATGGTTTCCTTTAACCGCTTTTCCCATCGCATTCTCGGTGAGACAGATTGGTTTGTTCTGCCCATTCGGCACTTTGCCCCTCCACATCCAGCAGCCCAGCCGCGACTGCGACTAATATAGTTTTCCGCTTGTTTCCAACCTGACGCCCTGTAGATCGCGCCAGTGTGAACATCGCAATCCTGGTAGGAAATCAGCATTTCCACTTCTGGAAAACGCTTGCGAATGTCGCGTACCATCCATCCAATCATTCGTGATGCTGTGTTTTTTGGTGCGTTGCTTGCAATCGCCATTCTTCGCAATTCAAGCCACGTTCGTTGCGGCAGCAGTCGCGCGACAGGGTTAGACCACGCTGCCGTCGCATAATACCGACCATCGTATTCTGCCGTGTAACACACTCGGAATTGCGATGCACCAATTTTTGGTAGTCTGGAATGCCACAGCAGATTGAGTTGAGCAAACGTCATCCTATTGGTCGTGTCGAATAGCAACGAAAGCGCCGAGGTCGGAATCGAACCGCCTCCTTCCGCCTGGAAAAGCGGACGTGCAACCAGTACACTATCGGCGCGACTATACTCCATGCTAATCCACTTTCTTAGTCCACGTCCCCAGTCCCATCACACGATAAGCAGTCGGTTTCCCCGCTTCCCTTGCACACCAGGCACGTACCATCCATCTGGCCGCAGCAGGGACATACATATTCGCCCGTGCCATCGCAATCAGCACATTCCTCTTTTCCGGTCCCGTCGCATTGTCGGCACTTCATGGGGTTCTCGCTTTCTCGGTGTCGCTACCATCTGGCGGCAGCAAGTCGCCAACGGCCACGACTTCGGAGCCAAGATATTCATTGCCATCAAACACCAGCAGCAGCGCAGGCGTGTTGACATACGCCTCACATTCGGCCATCGTGCCGATGCGGGCCAGCTTGGAAAACATGCCACTGCTGCCACGGTACATCGAAACGGCCACCGCCTCTGATTGCAGGATGCGGTCGTATTGCTCACGGTCTACGTTCAGCGGAAGTGTTTGTCGTTCGTCGGTCATGGACTTTCCTTTACGCTAAATGCCTTGCCGCTTCCCATGCGGTTTTCAATCGTACCCAGCCCCAATAGTCCCGGTTGCACTTGTGGACGTTGCCGCTCCAAATGATCCAGGTGTAGCGGATGCGGCGTAGTAGTTTCATTGCTTCCCTTTCTCGGCTTCTAGGATTTGCTCTCCGATCCATTGGACGACTTGCGGGACAACGGCGTTGCCGACTGCGCGGTATCTGTCCAGTTCACCGGGAAGCCCATCAACCATTCGACAAACTGCGGCGTCGGGACACCACCGTACTCGATCTGGCAATGCAGGACTATGTTGGCACTGGCCGGGCCAGCACCGTGTCCTAGCCGCCTGTTTCTCGCTTGTTGTTTTAGGTGGGCGTGTACCGAAAACCCCATCCGCATGGCATCGCTCGCTTGCGGTGCTGGCCACAACGAAAAGTCGATCTCTTGTGATTGGCGAACCAATCGCTTGTGCCGATATAGTCTGCCATTCCGCATCGTACCCGAGCGTGGAAAGGTCGCCGAGAACGGTATCGAGTCCACGAAAAGTGAGGGCTGGCACGTTTTCAATGATGACCCATCTTGGACGAAGTACGCGAAGCACTCTCGCGTATTCGCTCCACAATCCGCTACGCTCGTCGGCAAGTCCGGTTGCACGGAAGTTTGCCGCACTAATTCCTTGACATGGAAATCCCCCGCAGATAACGTCACACTTCCATCGCTTGATTGGCTCTGGCGGGAAGGTTCGCACGTCGTCCCATCGGGGCACGTCGGGCCAGTGTTTTGCGAGAACTCGTTTTGCATACGGATCGATTTCGCACTGCCAGACAGTCTGAAAGCCTCCGGTCCATTCGAGTCCAAGTTCAATCCCTCCTATCCCAGCGAACAGACTGCCAACCGTTAGCATCGCTTCCCTTTCTCGGCTTTCCTCGCCAGCCGCTCGGCACGGCAGCAGTAGCAAATCCCTTCGTCCTCGCCGTTGATGTCCAACTCGCAGCCGTGCCCCGGCACGCAGTCATGGCCGCACTCCTGGTTGCCGCGACAGTGGCACACCGCGCATCGCGGCTCGGTCTGCCAGATGCGGTGGGCCTGGATTAGTTTGCGTGATGGTCGCTTCATGGGGTTGCCTCCGTCAACTCGGATCGGCGAACGCTGGTTCATAGTTTTCTGGCCGCACTGGCTCGCGGCCCGCAATCCACTCAGCCAGACGCTGTTGGTTGTCACGGTCGCTGGCGCAGCCGACCAGCGGCATGGCCATTTTCGCGTCGAACCGTGGCGACAGCGGAAAACACCTTGCCCACACATCGCCCGCTCGACACTTGCAGGGAAACACCGCCGCATACAGCGGTTTCGCCGTGATCCCGTTCGCGGCGACCTCGGCGACACTGGCCGGATGCCAACACCGCACCCAGCCATCATCGAAGCACGTCAGGCACACAAACATCTGGTTGCCATCGGCGTCGTAACGCGGCGTCTCCGAGTCACGCTGCCGCCTCGCCACGCCGCACGCTCTGCGGATCGCCGCCGGGTGTCGATCAAACCCTTTCGGCTCCTCGATCTCGCCCGCGTGCATCTGGTGGCTCGCCGCCTTGGCCGCCGCAAGATCGACGTTGCGAAGCACGCCGTACCAAGATTTCATCACGTTGCGAGTCGCCGGCCCGTCGTGCGACGCTTCGAGCTTGGCCATCCAGGCCGGGATGCCAGTGAAACACGCGCAATGCTCGGGATACCACTCTAGGCGAAACTCGTCCCACGTCATCGTCGGCCCTCCGCTCGCTTCGCTTCCTCGGCGTGCATCTCATCGTCGAGGGAATCGAGGGCACGTTTGACCACGCCGTCGCCAGCAGCATCGGCGAATCCATTCGGCTCAAAGATTCCCTGCCAACCGTTCCCGATGCTATGCCGGATCGCCGCCACGGCACGAGCCGGTCCCCACTTCGCCAACTCCCGAAGTTTGTTCGCCGTCGCCGTTGGCTTCAGTGGTTTGCGAATCTCCGCTCGATGCTGAAGCCAGTCCGACCAGGCCGACAAAAACTCCGTCGTTTGCAACTCAGGGGGTAAGGGGGTTTCTTGTACGTTAGTACAAGAACCTCTTCTCTTCTCTTCTCTCCTCTTCTCTACGTCACCCGTTACGTCACCCGTTACGTCACCCGTTACGTCACCCGTTACGTCACCCGTTACGTCACTATTCTTGCGTTTTTTCGCCCTGTAGCGAGCTTGTCTTGCAGCCGCCGAAGAGTGCCGTTTTTCTGGAGAGTCCTTGTCAGCAAAGAACTTAGGGAAAGTCCCCGATCCATCCTCGTTCCCGACGAACCACCCAACTTCGGACATTGCTACCCCAAATCCAGGTAGGCAACAAATCGCTTCGATGATGTTCACGTCGCACTTATCGACGACCAAATCGTCACCAACTCGCCTCCCTTGCTCGCGTGCAATCCCCCAAGTCTCCAACAGTGCCGTAACGCAGAGTGACGCCGTTACGTCACGCGTTACGTGTTCGTGCGCCGATTTGTCACACGTCCTTTTGGACGGATTGGTGAGCCAATCCATGAACCGTCGGTCGGTCGCCAGAACGTCGCTCATCCAGACTACGCGGGGGTCGCGGCGAAGCCAAACTCGCATCTTGATCCAGTCGCCAGCCATCAGCCTGCCCTCCCGCCAAATCGGTTTCTATCATCCCGAATCCGCTTCGCTACGGCCCTCGCGTTGGCAACGGCGCTTTTGTAGCTGTCGCCGCTGCCGTGGCAAGAATCGCCGTCGAGCATCGTGGCAGCGGAGTCGAGCGACTGCGTAACGGCAATCGTCATTCCGTCGCGGATGGAAACAACGGCATACCACACTTGAGCCATTATGCAGCCCTCCAAACCTTGACCGTCTTGCCGGCCCTCGTCTTCGTCGTCCCGCCCGTCCAGACGATGGCGCCAAGGCGATGCAGTTGCGTGCAGGCGTGCTCGATGGTCGATTCAGGGTAGCGACACTTGAGCAGCCACACGACGGCAGGAACGGCCAGGGATCCGCAGCGGGAGCATTTCAGTTGCCGGAAGATTCCGAGAACTGCCCTGGCCGCTGGGCTGCGTCGAACAAATCGGCTTAGCTCCGTGCTCCCTGCCATGATGATCCTTTTCGGTCCTTCAGTCTCGTGTGGGCAATTCGTGATATTCCAAGCCATCGAGTACGCAGCCGGCGGCCTTCTTGCCGATCTTGCTCATGCCTGGGAACGCACCAAATGAGTCGGCGTCCGCCGTCTCCGGCGCGAACTCCCCCCATTGCTTAAACCACCACGGTACGCCAGCCGCTTGACACTGATCGCGGACCGAGCGGACCCAATCCGGGTGCATCGGCCGTGCGCCGGGACCGGACTCGCCGCCGACAACGACCCAGTCAATTTCGGGTCTGAAACCGGAGCGCTCTGTCCCGCCCTCCTTCATGCGTGCGCACTGGAGCCAATCGCAGTTTCTCAGAAGGTCCACCGGACCAAGCATCGGCTCCACGCTCAGCCATCGCACGGCGGCCAGGCATTTCAGCAGCCCGGGAATGCGATCGTCGGCGGCTCGCTGATCCTCGACAGACACGCCGAGCCACACGTTATGCGGCAACGGATTGCGTATTGCCAGATACGCCGCCAGCAGCTTTGGCCGCTTTGTCAGCAGCAAAAACGTGTGCCTTTGTGCCGAGCGCATTGCTCGAACCACAGCGTCGAGCCAGTGTATCGGTGCCAGCGCGATATCACCCATAAACGAAACAGCGACCCGTTGCGGCCTCCGCCACTTCTCCGGTTCCCCTAGCCGATCCGGGTGGAACGTCGGCGTGAATGGAGCGTCCGCGTCGTATCCGTTGCGGCCACGCTGCCGATTGGCCATGCGGCGTGCCCAGCAGCGGTCCCAGCATTGCAGGCCGGAAATGCATCCTGTGATCGGGTTCCATTGGCGGTCGCAGTATTCGATCTTACCCACGTCAACCGACCTCCTCTTCGGTAACAGCAGTGCATCCGTTACGGTGCGCGAAGGCGGCTAGGTCGGCTTCAGCCTCGACGCGAGTGGAGCACATCGGAAGACTCTTCGAGACCAGCCGCTTTAAGGACCCAAACGGTTTTCTGTAGAATGTTCCAAACGCCTTGCCGCTAGAAATTCCATCCGAAACGAAAAGACGACGGCCCTGTCTATCGACACATGCAAATGATTTCACCTTCTCACCGCCTTTCTTTTCTCCCGCCTCTCAGCCCGCTCTGCATGACGTGCCGGATCGCCGTAGCCGGTGATCCCGTCATCCACGCCGTCAAACTCCCGCCGGCAGCCGCCGCAGTAGTAGTGGCGATGGCCGACCATGCGGACGTGTTTGGCGTGGCCGCACCAGGGGCATTTCGGAACGTCGTTCATTGGCCGTCCTCGCTTTTGAAAAGCATCGTGGCGACAGGGGGCGCTTTATAGGCCGGTTTGCACCGAATGGCGTTATGGGCAGATTCGGGCACTTCAGCGACCACATCGAATGAACCGACCCGTCGCGGACGATGATTCCTTTCTTTGGCTACATTCCTGATTCCGTTGCCGAGGGGCCGCCATTGTCCACCAGCGACTTCTGCTTCGCGTTGCTGCGATCGCCTCTAGAACCGCGAACAGCCGCCTCGCGCATCTCGACGGCGTTGACGATCGCTTGCTGGGCGTCGGCACTAAGCGTCTGTGGGATCGTTCTCCGGGCCTCGGCCAAATCCGCAAGAAAATTCAACGTGCCGATTTCTTCTTTCCATTGGGCGACCGTGGCGGATTCCGAGTCCGAGAGGACAGGCGCCGCCTCCGACTCTTGCGGCTTCTTCGTCTCTGTTTTGCTGGGCTGCTGCGTCTCGGCCTTCGCCTTGCTTGGGCCTTCGAGCTGCGGAGCTTGCTCAGACGTAGTATCGATCGCGGCACGCCCGTTCCAGCGAAAGCCACCCCACTCCTCAAACGATGCCTCGCCGCCGAGCTCCTCGGGGAAGGCAGAGCGCAAAGCGGCTGCCTCGGCACACTTGTCGATCATTCCGATCGGACGATCGGTCCACATTGTGTTTGGACAGCCGTTGCGCTTGCAGGCGTAGGTTTCGAGCCAGTATACTTTTGGTCCAGGAAACGCACACCGATTTCCCTGTACAAGCCTATAGACCGTCATCTGCGCCCATTCTGGAAATTCAACCTCGACCGTCCCGTGACTCTTTCCGCTCTTGTCGGTGTCCTCCCATGACTTTCTAATCATCGGGCCATGCGCCACTTCGTCGTGGCCGGCGTAGCTCCCCGTTCGCGCGGCCGTGGTTCGGTATTCGGCGATTCCTGGCCAAACCGTCTCGACCTCGCAGCCTCGCTCCTTGTCCCAGATCGGAACAATGTGGACCGTCTTCTTGAAGGGGTCAAGGTTGCGTGCCTTGCAGTAGGCTAGCGCGAGGATCACAGCGCCTACCGATCGGGCGGCAGGAAACGTGGACTCAACGAGTGCTCGCCACTCGGCCTGATCCACGCCGAACCGCTCCTTGAGTCCGGGATGGTAGGGAAGTCTCGGGCCAGCGATTGCCGGGACGTTTGTTTTTTGGGCTGGTTGAAGTGCTGTGTCAGTGCTCATTGTGCTGTTCCTTGATTGTGATTACTCGTAATCGTTAAACTCCGAAAACGGCTGCGACATCGGAAGTCCGAGCGGGTCATCTGTCCATGCCCATTTTGGCAATGACACGGTGTTGAGTTTTCCAAACCGGCCACCGTGCCAATTGCCGCACGCCAGGCGAGACTGCAATTCGATCAACGCAACGCGGTTGTGTCGTTTCCCTAGCTCTATATCCAGTTCCGGCAACGTCCACGCCACCGCGTTGTATGGCGGCTTGTTGCGGACAAAAACAAAAACAAAATTCAGCGGGCGCTCACCGAACAACAACGTCGCCGCATCCATATACGCCGCCGCCTGCTGGTGGTAGCCAAAACTGAAAATCTTCGAGGCAATCTCACGCTCGTCTGTCACGTCGGCCGACGTGCATTTGATGTCGGCAATCTGATATCCGCCGTCAAACCGACATAGCTTGTCGATTCGGCACCGCAACGGAAGCCCTGTTTCTTCGTCCGTCCAAACGATCGTATGCTCGGTTTCCCCTTCCGCCTCCATCAGCGACCGAACGACCGGGTCTTCCAATCCGCGATCGAGCATATCGCGGATCCTCAGAGAATCCTTTTCGAGAATGCCGTGATCTTCGGGGTGTTCCTCGCACCACGCTTCCCAGCTCCTCCCGCGCCGCTGTCCGTTCGACGTTAGCGCTGTGTACGGAATAATCAAAAGCTCTTTCTTTTCGAGCCAGACGCCGTGTAGCTGCGTTCCAAGCTCCATGTCCTCCGTGGCCTTGAACTTCCACCGCTTTTCAATGTCCGGCTCGATGTACATCCCATAGAACAGTTCCGGGTGGTCGGGCAGAAGTTTCCACTGGCTTTGGCTCCACTCCGGGCGGGCGTGGTATTCGGCGGCCTGGCAGTCGATGTGGATTGCGTTTGCGCTCATGCTGTCGCCCCCGCATACAATCGCTTATAGTCGTTGGCCGGCTCGTACGGCACGGCTTCGAGCTCGTCCCCGACGGACTCCGCTGTGTACACCGCAACCCCCAACTCGACGGCAAGATCATGGATCGCGGCACGATTCGCCACGTCCATGCCCTCCCAACACTCCTGGCAAACGCTAATGATGGCAGTAGCGCCCGGGTTGGTTTGGCGAATGCGCTTGATGATTTCCTCCATCGCCAATCGCCAACGAGTTCCAACCGAACGTTCTGCGAGGTACACCTCTCCTCGCGTTGGGTGTTGCGTTATCAGTCGGCCTGCACGCACCTTCATGGTGTCGCTGTTGACTGCATCAGAAAGCACCTCGTCGGTGGATCGTGCCGCCTCCCGAAGAGATTCGGCCGCTTCCTGGTGTTTTGCCGCAGCTTTGGCAAGTTCCTTTGCCTCCGATGCTCTCTCTTTGGCGGCGCGAACGACGGCGGCCTGTTCTACGTCTTGCCGGCATTGCGTCACGCGGAATCCAGCGCCGGCAATGGCGGTTTCGCTCGGGCATTCTACCGACTCTGCGGCGGCGATGGTTTCCTGCCAGCCGATTAGCGAGCTTGCGTGAGCCTTCACTCGCTCAAGGGCACTTTCGGCCGCGTTGAGTTTTTGGATTGCCGCACGCAAAGATTCTTGCGCCAGTCGCAATTGGTCCTCGACATCCGATACTCGTTGCTGCGCGTCTTTGTAGCCGCGTATGGCCATTTCAAGCGCCACTTCAGCAGCGAGAACGTCTGGCGCGTTTGGTTCCCTTGCCATTCGCTCCGAGGCGTCGGCTGCTGCCGCCTTTGCTTTCTTCGCTGCCGCCGCTTTGGCTTCGATAGTTCCCTGGGCATAAATTGCATCTTCGAGTTTTGCTTGCAGTGTTGCGCAATCCGTTTCAATATCTAGGTCGATGCCTTCCGTGGCAGCCTTACATGCCGCCGCCTTGGCGAGAATCTTTTCGGCCTGCTCTGCCTGCTTGCGAGACAACGCCTCAAAATCCCGCTTGGCTCTCGACGCCATTTCCACGAGGTCGTCGGACTTTTCTGTGTCAACGGAAAACACATCCGACGCATTCCAGCCGGACGGGACGAGGGGCGTAAACAATGCTAAATCGGCCTTTGCGCCGGTCAATTGCAGCAGCGCCTTGATGCGTGCCCTGTCTGCTGCGACGGGGTCTTTGAGCGGCGGGGAAACGAGGTCGAGTATCGATGGCTTGCCTTCCAGCGACACGGCTTCGAGTTCGCCAGTGCGCCGCATGGACTGCCTCAGGTTGACGGTAATCCCCAGCCCTTGGATGGAGCCGGCCGCGGTTCCGTCGCGTTTGGTTAGGTTTGCTGAGCCGCCAACGAGCTTCGATACCGCCTCGAGCGCCTGCGATTTTCCAGTATCGTTTGGCGCGCGAAAGACGATGATGCCAGGCTGCACGGGAATAGTCAGCTTGCGGATCGGGCCGGCGTCTTCGATGGTGATTGATTCCATTTGTGGTTGCTCCTTTGCGGTTTCGATCATTGCGCACTCGATAAAATCAGTTGTGCCTCTTCCAAGATCGCCCGCTGCTTATTCACGTTGCAGAGCAACTCGTTGATCAGCAGACTCAGGCGGCTTCCGCTTGCGTCGATCTCGGCCTGACGGGCAATCGCAGCCTGAACGATAAGGGGCGGCATTGCGCCGCATTGGGCTTCTTGGATTGTCATGGTTCGTTTGCTCTTTTCTCGACGGCCCTGCCAAGCCTCGATAATTCATCCTGCTCGATAATCTCGACCGCCTTCCCGATGTCCTCCACCGCCTGAGCCACCGGGCTTTTCGCGCGATGCTCAGGGGCGAGCGAAGCGGCAGAAATCTCATTCGTCACCCGATGGATTGCGCAGTAGACTTCCTCGCGGTGCACTGGCACCTTGCTGTCGGCGTCGATGCCGATTCGTACCTTGTCGCCGCGAATCTCGACAATCACGATGGAAATATCATCGTTGATGCGGATACGTTCGTTCTTCTTGCGGGAGAGCACTAACATGGTTTGATCCTCCGTGAAAATGTGTTGTCATACCGCAACGAACTTTTCGTCTACGAGCGAGTACCAAGTGTCGGCCTTGATTCGCTTACCGTCGATTCTCTTTGTCCGAACGTCAACGCGACTCCACTTGTCTCCATCCAGCTTCCATTCCGCCAGCGTGAGCCAGCAGCCTACAGCGCCTTTTGCTTTTCCTCCGATTCCAAGCGCGGCGGCGCAGCCCTCGGCGCCTAACTCATTTCCGACAATCGTGGCGGTGCCGTAATCGCCGACGGCAGTAGCAACAGCGAAAACGCCGGTGGCCTGAGCGCCAGCCCGGTCGCCGGTGGCCTGAGCGCCAGCCTGGTCGCCGGTGGCGGACTCTTTTGTTTCGCTAAAGTCCACCTTGTCGAGAATGAACTTGATTCCAGCGGCGATAATGCCGCGCAGATCAATTTCAGCAGAAATCTTTAATTGCCTGCATACACGCTTGCTATCACTGTGGGTTTGATCCGACACACCGTCGGTCTCAACCTCTGCATAGCGCGAGTCGGCTGGCCGGTAGTAGGCAAAGACATCCAGCGGGTTTTCGCAGAAATGAAATCCGCTGGCGCACAGGATGACATTGCCGTCGTGCTCGTATGTTCCTCCAACGGCGTATTGAAACTCATTGCATCGCAGATTATTGTCGAATCCCTTGTAGCCCTTCATGCGTCACCATCCCTTTCGACCGGGTTTAGAAAAAACCCGCCCGCTGCGTTCGTCCCGGTCGAATGGGGCGAATCGCAGGGGCGGGCGTAGATCGCAAAGCACCCCGCGCCCGATCGCACGACCGGGGAAACGCGGGGGATGCTACTGTTAAGAGTGAGGCGGGCCGGAATTGCACCGGCTGGCTTCCAGCTTGGGGCACCATCGCCCTCTTCCCAGGTAAGGTTCTCTGGTGTTGCAACGCATCAAAGCCACTGAGTTGCCGTTGTGCGTGTCGCTGTCCACGCCGCCGCCTCGATGTGCCGGGGCTACGTCGGCATCGCCCCGGCTGTTGCCCTTGCGGGCCGCTCGCGTTGTAGCGGGCTGCATCCCCGTGCTCGCAGCTTTGATTTGCGAACGGATCGGCCGACCAATCCGCCGTTAGTTCGGGTATCGCACGGATAGCCCCGAACGCCATGCCTTGGATCACGCACAGCCCTGATGGATTCGGTAGAAATGCCGGGACTCTCCCCGGCTGGTCACGTCTGTTGTCAACGGTCGCCGTGATATCCCGACGCCATGAGTACGCCTCGGTTTGCGTAAGGCCCGCGTTGCCGAATCGAACGGCGAATACGGCATCCGGTGCCGACGCGGGGAAAAACAAAAAGCACGCCGGCCGTCGGTTGAGACTCGCCAGAGTGGCCGACGGGCGCGACGTGCGTTGGTTGGTGAATGAGCGGAACATGGCGAGTCTCTCCCCTAAAGGTTTCTATCCTCGACGCCGAACTTGAACTAACGCCATCGGCCAGTCATGCTGGCACAACTCTTTCACGCGGTCGGCCGCGTAGAAATCATTGGCCGTGAAGTAGATGTTCCACGGCTCAAACGAGTGTCTGCGAAAGACAACTTCCCACATTGGCGAGTCTCCTGAAAAAGTGGTTGAGGCTATTTCTTGCTGGCCTTCTCGGCCGCCGCTACCTGCGTTGGGAATCGAGTTACGCCGATCGGCTTCCGGCCTCGGCACATCGCCCGCGACTCCGCTTCCTTCCAGTCCTTGATTCGCTGGAGCTTGATGAGCCGGGTGATGCAGCGATAGCACGGCTCGCAAAGCCCCCTGGCGTACTCCACTCCCTTAGAGGGGCAGTCGGGGTTAATGCAGCGGGCCGGGCGACGGGTCGGTTTCTTGGTTGGCTTGCGTTTCATAATTCCGTCCGAATGTTCCTTTTGATGTCCGACACATGTCATAACATCGGATTCTATCAAAGTAAACTTGTGTGTCAATACATGTTCATACATCTGTTCGTACGCAAGCCCGACATTGGCGTCGTAAGTTCTTTGTAGGAAAACACTTGTTATCACTGGATTTTTTTTGTAAAATCAGGACTTGTGTTGGACTCACTCGGATATTGACACCGCATGGGAGAAACTGCCGATGGCCGATGTCCATGTCACTAAAGGACTTCTGAATCACACGGCGTCTGTGCTGACTGAATCACTCAAGGCAATCCAGGAAGCCGAGTCCGAAATCCAGGCCCTTTTTGAAGATGGATCGTTTTGGCTGAAGAAAGGGCCTCCCGTTGATGATGCGTTGCCAACGCTCATTGATTTTGCAGCGTTGGTACAAGCCAGAGTGAAGGTCGCACAGACCGAGAGGTTGTTTGGAAGATCAGAAAAGAGCAAGCGAAACGAAAGACGCAGCAAGAAGGTACCCGTCAAGTGACCGCGATTTTGGGTAAGTGAAGTTCGTCACCCGACCAATGAAGCGTGATTCTGATGGCGTTCTATCTCCGTAAGTCTTTCAATTTCGGGCCGCTTCGCATCAACCTATCGAAATCTGGTATAGGGCTGTCGTTTGGTGTCACCGGGTTGCGGGTTGGGGTCAAGCCCGATGGTCAACGGTACGTCCATGCCGGCCGAAAGGGCATTTACTACAGAAAAAGCCTCGGAAAGCGACACAAACCGGCTCCGGTGCTTGAATCGCCACGACCACGATGGCTGCCGCCGTCGGACATCGAGTTTCCCGAAGAGATTTACCAACCAAAGGAAACAGCCCAAGATTTCGGTGAAGAGCCAATCCGCACCACGTTTGCTTGGCTCTGGGGGAAAATTC
>JBAZMN010000002.1:0-26451 GCA_041649735.1 Opitutaceae bacterium
AGGTCGCAGACGGCTTCGAGCAGGTCGGCCAGCCGGTTCACCCGGGCCTCGTTGCCGAATCCGCCCACCTCCGCGTACTGCACCTCGCCGCCCTTGATCGAGAGCCGGCCATGCGCGCCGCGCTGGCGTTCGGCCAGGAGGCGGGCGCGGATTTCGGGCAGCAGCGCGGCCGCGGCGTAGGCGGGGTCGTTGGACTTGACGATGAAGGCCCGGTCAAAGGCGGGATCGCCGACCTGGATGTCCTGCAGGCCCAGCGCGGTGGCCATGCGCACCAGAAAGTTCTCCGGGAAAAGCTCAAGGGTGAACCCCCCGGCGCCACCCGCGGCGGCCGACACGGCGCCCCACGTGGTGGAGTTTTTGCCGGAACCGGTGGTATAGGTGTAGAACCGGACGGCGCGGTTGCGATACCGGCCCTCCACGGTGGGCAGGGGTTCGAAGCCGAACCGCGTCGGCGGGCGCCGGAGCTCGAGGCCGAGGCGGCGGGCGAGACCGGCCAGCTGTTCCCGGGCCCGGCGCTGCTGTTTGAGCGCCGCCGCGACGGCGAATCCCCCCAGGAGGAGGAAAACCGCCGGGAAAAGCAGGGCGAGGAATTCAGGGCGCATGGTCGGGTGGAGCAGGCCCGTTTTCCCATGAATCGGCGCCGGCGACAAGGTTTTCATCGGCCGGGGGGACGCAGGGATATTTTTGGCGTGCCCTGACGGAGTTTCGGCGACAAACCGGAACCCGATGCCCGCAAAACCTTTCATCTTCATCGGCGGCCCGGACGACTTCCTCGTGAACCGCCTCGGCCAGGAGCGCTACGCCGCGCTCGCCGCGGAAGCCGCCGACGAATTCTCGCGCGAGGTGTTGAACGGGTTTGCCGGCAATGTCGGCGAAGTGGCGGCGGCGGTGAACCGCTTCCGCGAGGCGGTGCAGACAATCTCCCTCTTTGGCGGCCGGCGCGTGGTCTGGCTGAAGGATGTGAATTTCCTCGCCGACACCGTGACCGGACGCGCCGAGGGCACGCTCCAGCAGGTGGAGGAACTGCAGGCGCTGCTCGGGCGGGTGAACCCGGACGAGGTCGCGGTGGTGGTCACCGCGGCACCGCTGGACCGGCGGCGCTCGTTCTGCAAGTGGTGCGAGGCGACGGCGGACTTCACCCTGGTGGGGGACGAGGGCCGGGAGGGAGGGGCCGCGCTGGAGCAGGTGGCGCTGGCCGAGGCGGAGGCGCAGGGGGTGACGATCACCGCGGACGCGCTCGGGCTGCTGCTGGCCAAGGTCGGCCCGAACGCGCGGCTGCTCGTCGAGGAGGTACGCAAACTCGCGACCTACGCGGACCTTCCGGCCGGGCCCGGGACGAAGACAGGCGGGGGAGTCATCGAGGAAAAACACGTCGAGGAGCTGACGCCCAATTTTGCGGAGGGAGATTTTTTTGAGGCCGCGGAGGCGTTTGGCAGCGGCGACCTGCCGTGGGCCCTGGCTGCGCTGCACCGGCATTTTTTCGCCGGCGGCGACGCGCGGCCGGTCATCACCGCGCTGCAGAACCGCAACCGCCTGCTCGTGCAGCTCCGCGTGCTGCTCGACACGGGGGAGGTGCGGCTTGGGCCGCGCGGGCTGGACAAGGCGGGTTTCGAGCGCGCCGCGGAGACCTACCGGCGGCATTTCGGCGGGTCGGCGGAGAAGAGCCCGTTCAACGTCTTCACTCAGAACCTCTGGTATCTGGGCAAGCTGGCCGGGAGCGCCCGGCTGCCCTCGTTGCGCCGCCTGATCGACAACCAGCAGGAGTTCATCGCCGCCTTCGAGGAGATCGTCCGCCGGCCCGGCGAGCAGGAGGAGGTGCTGCGCGAGATGGCGGTGCGCTGCCTGGCCCAGCCGGAGGCGCGGCCGGCGGTGCTAAATCCGGGTTAACCCCGCCGCGCGCTGATTTTTCAGTAGCTATCCCCCGGGGGTTTTGCTACGGCTCCCGACTCCGCTTTCTCCGCCTTGAAATCCCCGTCATCCAGCACGGCTTCCCCATTCGCGCCGAAGGCGCCCGAGCCGCCCGCGGCGGCCGGAGACTCGCCGCACCTGCCGGTGGAGCCGCTGGCCATTGCCAACGTTCTCGCCGAGCGCTACGCTTCGCCGGCGATCAAGGACATCTGGTCGGTGCCCGGGCGCATCCTGCTGGAGCGCGATTTCTGGATCGCGGTGATGAAGGCCCAGAAGGACCTCGGCGTGCCCATCCCGGCCGAGGCGATCAAGGATTACGAGCGCGTCCGGGAACTCATCAACCTCAACGCCATCCTCAGGCGCGAGCGGGTGACGCTGCACGATGTCAAGGCGCGCCTCGAGGAATTTTCGGAGCTGGCCGGCCGGCAGTTCATCCACCTCGGGCTCACCAGCCGCGACCTGACGGAGAACGTCGAGCAGCTGCAGATCCACCGGTCGCTCAAGGTGGTCCATTTCAAGGCCGTGGCCGCGCTGCTCGCGCTCGCCCGCCAGGCCGAGGCGCACCGCGACCTCATGATCACCGGCCGCACGCACAACGTGCCGGCGCAGCCGACCACGCTGGGCAAACGGCTCGCGATGTTCGGCCAGGAGCTGCTGATCGCGCTCGACCGGCTGGAAAACCTGATCGAGCGCTACCCGGTGCGCGGCCTGAAGGGCGCGGTCGGCACGCAGCTCGACCAGCTCACCCTGCTCGGCGGCCGCGCCGACCGGGTGGCCGAGCTGGAGGGCCGCATCCTCCGGCATCTCGGTTTCCGGGCGCCGCTGATCGCGGTGGGGCAGGTTTACCCGCGCAGCCTCGATTTCGACGTGGTATCGGCGCTGCACCAGGTGGGCGCGGCGGCGGCGAGCTTCGCCCATACGCTGCGGCTGATGGCCGGGCAGGGGCTGCTCACCGAGGGCTTTCAGGAGGGGCAGGTCGGCTCGTCGGTCATGCCGCACAAGGTGAACGCCCGCAATTGCGAGCGCATCTGCGGCTTCCACGTCATCCTCGGCGGCTACGTGACCATGACGGCGTCGCTCAGCGGCGACCAGTGGAACGAGGGCGACGTCTCCTGCTCGGTGGTGCGCCGGGTGGCACTGCCCGACGCCTTCTACGCCATCGACGGCCTGCTCGAGACCTTCCTCACCGTGCTCCGGCAGATGGAGGTGTTTCCCGCCTCCATCGCCGTGGAGAACGAGCGCAACCTGCCGTTTCTGGCCACCACCACCATCCTGATGGAGGCGGTCAAACACGGCGCCGGCCGCGAGACGGCGCACGCCGCGATCAAGGAGCACGCCCTCGCCGCGGCGAAGGCGCTGCGCACGGGCGGCACCAACGGCGAGACCGACCTGCTCGCGCGTCTGGCCTCGGACCGGCGCATCGGCCTCGGCAAAAAGCAGCTGCAGGCCATCCTCGCCGAGAGCAACCGCTACGTCGGCGCGGCGCCGCACCAGGTCGACGCGTTTGTCGCCGAGGTGCAGCCGCTGGCGAAGCGGGTGAAGGGCGCGGCGGAGTACCAGCCCGGCCGGCTGCTGTGAGCCGCGCCGGCGGCGGCGCGCGATTCCGGGACGGCTTGGCCTTCGGAACCGGACGCGGCGGCGCGAAATGGACGGGGCGCGGGAAATTTGATTGCCACGCCTCGGAGCGGGGCCTTTCGTTGTTCCCCTTCACGTTATTTTGAACCCTTTCATCATCCCTAGCCATGGCTGAACTCGTAGGAAATTGTCTTGTGGCCCAGTCCGGCGGTCCCACCGCCGTGATCAACGCCAGCGTGGCCGGCGTCGTCGCCGAGGCCCTCAATCACAACTGCATCGAGGAGATCTACGGCGGCCTGAACGGCGTGCTGGGCATTCTCAACGAGGAGTTCATCGATCTCGCGTCCGAGTCGCAGCAGCAGATCCGCTCCCTGCGCAGCACGCCCGGCGCCGCGCTCGGCACCTGCCGCTACAAGCTCAAGAAGCAGCAGGACTTCGACCGCGTGCTCGAGGTGTTCAAGGCGCACAACATCCGCTATTTCTTCTACTGCGGCGGCAACGACTCGCAGGACACCGCCGACAAGATTTCCAAGCTCGCCCAGACGCAGGGCTACGATCTGCGCGTCATCGGCGTGCCGAAGACCATCGACAACGACCTGCCCGTGACCGACCACTGCCCCGGCTACGGCAGCGTGGTCAAGTACATCTGCGCCACCGTGCGCGAGCTGGCCTGCGACAATGAGGCCATGGGCCAGAACGACCTCGTCTCGATCCTCGAGGTCATGGGCCGCAACGCCGGCTGGATCGCCGCGGGCGCGGCGCTGGCCAAGCGCCGCGACCACCCCTACGACCCGCCGCACCTGATTTACCTGCCCGAAACGCCGTTCAGCACCGAGAAGTTCGTCGAGGACGTGCGCCGCGTGCTCAAGCGCGAGAAGTACTGCCTGGTCGTTGTCGGCGAAGGGCTCGTGGACAAGGACGGCAACTACGTGGCCACCGACAGCGCCGGCCCCGACGCCTTCGGCCATGCGCAGCTCGGCGGCGCGGGTGACTACCTGGCGGGTTTGGTGACGCAGCATGTCGGCGTGAAGGCGCGCACCGCCAAGCTCGGCATCGCCCAGCGCGCCGCCGCCCATTGCTCGTCGAAGACCGACAACGACGAGGCGTTCCTCGCCGGCCAGGCCGCCGTCAAGGCCGCGGTCGCGGGTGAGACCGACAAGATGGTCGTGCTCGTGCGCGGCGACACCGACCACTACACCTGCGAGACCGGGCTCGCCCCGCTCGCCGAGATCGCCAACGGCGTGAAAAAACTCCCGCGCGAGTGGATCAACGAGGACGGCGTGAGCATGAACTTCCAGTTCTTCCGCTATGCGCTGCCGCTCATCCAGGGCGAGGTGGCGGTGGCCTATGACAACGGGGTGCCCGTCTTTGCCCGCCTCGAAAAGCACCGCGTGGAGAAACTGCTGTCGCCGTACGAGGTCTGAGATACAGGTGTAGCCAAACTCGTGAGAGTTTGGCTCCTTGGCCAAGGCCGGTCCGCGGGACCGGCCTTTTTGTTTGCCTTTCATAATTCTCATAAAAGAGAATTTCCTCTGTGAAGGCGCGCAATTCCACACTGGTCCCACAGGAGATCGAAGAACGGATCCTCACATTGCGTGGATTGAAAGTGCTGCTCGACGAGGCGTTGGCCGTCCTCTACGGCGTGCCGACCAAAGTTCTTCTTCAAGCCGTCAAAAGAAACAAGAAGAGGTTCCCGATTGATTTTATGTTTCAGATTGATCGCCAGGAACTTGCCAACTTGAGGTCACAATTTGTGACCTCAAGTTATGGCGGCCGCCGTTATCTCCCCTATGCGTTCACGCAGGAAGGCGTGGCGATGCTGTCGAGTGTGCTACGGAGTCCGCGGGCCGTGTCTGTGAACGTCGAGATCATGCGCGCTTTTGTGCGCTTGCGGCGGCTGGCGTTGTCGGTCGATGAACTGGCGAGGAAAGTCGAGGTTCTGGAGAAAAACTACGACGAGCGGTTCCGCATCGTGTTTGCCGCCATCAGGGAGCTGATGACGCCGCCCGCGCCTCCGCCCCGGCGTCGCATCGGCTTTGTCCGGACGGATTAGATTGCGCCTATCGGGTCAGGTCGTACAGCGCGTAGCCGGCGAAAAGGTTGGGCCGGAAGGTGCAGGGGGTATGCCAGTCGCCGCGCAGCGGCGCTCGGCGGGTGACGGTGATGCCCTTGGCGGCGCAAAAATGCTCAAAGTCGGCGATGGTCACCGGATTGGCCGGACGGCTCTCAAACCACGCGGTCGTATAGACGGGATTCCGGGGCTTGCGGCCGAAGAAGAAGGCATCCGCCCGGTTTTTCCAGTAACCGTGGTTGACGAAGCCGACGGTAAGCGCGCGGCTCACGCGCAGCGCCTCGATGATGACGGCCGCCGGATCGGACAGCTCCTGGACCGTCCGCGAGCAGATGACCCGGTCGAAGAACCGGTCGGGGAAGGCGCGCATGAATGCCTCCATGTCGCCCTGGTAGGCGGTGACGCCGCGGCGCACACAGCCGAGAATCTTGTGGAAATCGAGGTCCACCCCCAGGCCGAGCACCTGCTTGGTCTGCTGCAGGTAGTCGAGCAGCACGCCGCGGCCGCAGCCGAGGTCGAGCACGCGGCTGCCGGGCTCGACCCAGTCGCCGATGATCTGCATGTCGACGGTGCGCTTTTCGACGAGCTTGTTCATGGCGATGACGGTGAACCCAGGAAGCTGCGCACCAGCGCGTAGAGCTCCTCGGACTCGAGCAGGAACGAGTCGTGGCCGAGGTTGGTGGCCAGCTCGGCGTAACTGGCGCGTTTGCCGGCCCGCAGCAGCGCGAGCACGATCTCGCGGTTCTGCTCGGGCGGGAAGAGCCAGTCGCTGGCAAAGGCGACGCTGAGCGTCTCGGCTTCGACCGCGGCGAACGCCTGCTCAAGCGAGCCATGGGCGGCGGTGAGATCGAAGTGATCGAGCGCGCGGGTGATGTAGAGGTAGGAGTTGGCGTCGAAGCGGTTGATGAAGCTCTCGCCCTGGTGACGCAGGTAGCTTTCGACCTCGAACTGCACGTCGAAGGTGTACGCCGGGTTGTTCGCGGCGGCCGTGCGGCGGCGGCCGAACTTCAGGTCCATGCTTGCGTCGGAAAGATAGGTGATGTGCGCCATCATCCGGGCCACGGCCAGGCCGACGCGCGGACCGCCGCCCCGGGGATAGTCGCCGTGGTTCCAGTCGGGATCCTGCATGATGGCCTGGCGGCCGACCTCGTTGAAGGCGATGGCCTGGGCGCTTTCGCGCGCGGTCGTGGCCATCGGGATCAGGCGCCGCACAAAGGCCGGATATTCGAGGCCCCACTGCAGCACCTGCATGCCGCCCATCGACCCGCCGATGACGGCCTGGAGGGAAGCCAGGCCGAGATGATCGCACAGCAGTTTTTGCGCACGCACCATGTCGCGGATGGTGACGAAGGGAAATGTCAGCCCGAACGGCCGCCCGGTGCGCGGATCAAGCGACGAGGGGCCACTCGAGCCCTGGCAGCCGCCGAGGACGTTGGCGCACAAAACGAAGAAACGGTTCGTGTCGACCGCCTTGCCGGGGCCGATAAAATTGTTCCACCAGCCGGGCTTGGGATCGGTGAGGGCGTGGATGCCGGCACAGTGATGATCGCCGCTGAGCGCATGGCAGATGACGACGGCATTGTCGCGGGCGGCGTTGAGGCGGCCGTAGGTTTCGTAGCGCAGGGTGAAGCCGGGCAGCACCTGGCCGCTCTCACAGGTGAAAGACGCCGGATGCGCAAAGTCATGCGCCTCGACCAGGCCCACCTCGCCCGGCACCGGGGGCATGAGGGCGCTATCTTCCTCCGCGTCGTTCATGGGTGAAACCGTGTTAACCACAGATAGGCGCGGATGAACACAGATTTTTGCGTCATCACCGGGAGGACGGGAAACAACAGCCGGCCGGCGCGCCCGCTGTCAGCCATGCGCCTGTTCGCTGAGCGCGTCGTCCATCTCCTCGTTGGAGAAGACGTTCTGGACGTCGTCGAGCTCTTCCAAGGCTTCCTGCAGCTTCACAAGCGTCCGGGCGCCGTCGAGACTGGTGACGGAAACCGTCTGGACGGGCACGTAGGCGATCTCGGCGGAATCGGGCTTGAGGCCTTTTTTCTCGAGGGCATGGCTGACGGCATCGAAGGCCCGGATGGCGCAGCGGATTTCGAAACCCTGTTCGGTGGTGATGACATCGTCGGCGCCGGCCTCGAGGGCGAGCTCCACCAGCGCATCTTCGGTGGCCTTGTCCTTGCTGAGGAGAAACTGGCCGCAGTGCTGGAACTTGAACAGTACGGCGCCCGCGCCGGCAAGGTTGCCGCCGAAGCGGGTGAAGACGCTGCGCACCTCGGAGGCGGCGCGGTTCTTGTTGTCGGTCGTCACCTGCACAATCATGGCGACGCCGCCGGGGGCGTAGCCTTCGTAGACGACTTCGTCATACACGATTCCGGGCAGCTCGCCGGTGCCCTTTTTGATGGCCCGGTCGATGTTGTCCGCGGGCATGTTGGCCTCGCGCGCCTTCATCAGGATGGTGCGCAGCCGGGGATTCATGCCCGGGTCGCCCCCGCCGGCCTTCGCGGAAATGGTGATGTCGCGCGCGAGGCGGCTGAACACCTTGCCTCGACGGGCGTCGGTGATCCCCTTGTAGTGTTTGAGTTTGGCCCACTTGCTATGACCAGCCATGGCAGGAGTGAAAGTGAGGGTGAGGGTGAAAGTGGAGGCGGGAGGCGAAGTACGCCCAAAACCAGCAGGTATTCTACTTCTTAACCTTCTTTTTTGCCGGCGTCACGTTCTTCATGCCGTCGGGGCCGGCGGCGGGATCGTCGTCGCGCATCCGGTTGATGACGAGCTGCTGGGCGATGGTGAAGACTCCGTTGACGGTGGAGTAGAGGGCGAGCGCGCAGGAAAAATTATAGCAGAAGAGGGTGAACATGACCGGCATGAACTTCATCATCTTCGCCTGTGCGTTGTCGACCGTCGGCTGCGGCGTCAGGCGCATCTGGTAGAGCATGGTGGCGCCCATGAGCAGCGGCATGATGTTCAGCGGAAACCCGAAGAAGCGGGCCACCGTGTCGGGTGCGGAGAGATCCGGAGCCCAAAGGAAGCTTTGGAAGCGCAACTCGGCCGTGCCCTGGAGCATGGTGAAGAAGCCGATGAAGAGCGGCATGGTGATGAGGATCGGCAGGCAGCCGCCCATCGGATTAACCTTGTGCTCCTTGAACAGCTCCATGGTCGCCTGGTTGAGCTTCTGGGGGTTGTCCTTGTATTTTTCGCGGACCGCCTGCATCTGCGGCTGCAGCTTCTGCATGCGTTTGGCGGAGCGCGAGGCCGCGAGGGTGAAGGGCAGGGTGACGGTCTTGATGATGAGTGTCATCAGGATGATCGCGAAGCCCCAATTGCCCACCCAGCGGTGCGTCCAGTTCATGAGGGTGTTCATGAACGGCGCGACGTAGCCGCAGAGGAAAATCCGCATGTACCAGTTCGAGTCATACTGCATGACCTTGTCTTCGCTGTTCGGGAACTGGGCGAGGCGCCGGTATTCCTTGGGGCCGACGAAAAGGTTCCCCGCGAGCGTGGCCGACGCGCCGGGGGCGAGCGTCGGCAGTTCGAAGCGCTCCGCGCCGGTCAGGCCGACGTTGGGACGCTGCGAGCCGGGGAAGGGCGGCAGGTCGATGCGGCGCGTGACCACGGCCATGCCGGGTTTGTCCGCCGTGAAAATGCTGGCGAAAAACTGGTTCTTCACCGAGGCCCAGACAATGGTCCCGCTCTTTTCCACGAGCGACTTGGGTGCGGTATCGCGGCCGAACATGCGGCCGACGAAGCCGGCGCCCTCAAGTGCGCCGCGATTGGTGAACTGGGTGCTGTTGCCGTCGTAGCTCGAGACGTTGAGATACTGGCCGTAGTCGTTGAGATTGACGAGCGACGCGGTGCCGAGGCTGAGCGCGACCCGGGGCAGCGGCACGACCCCGGCCGTCAAATTGCGGAAGGTGGTTTCCTGCCGGACGATGTAGGGATCGCCGGCCGGATCGCCCGAAGCACGGATGGCGTAGCGGCGGGTGACCTCAAGGCGGTGGTCAAGCACAAGGCGGTAGACGGCCTCGGTCGGCGTCGAGGAAACGAGTTCATAGCGCGCCGTGCGGTCGAGGCCGGGAAACGAATCCTCGGTGAACGCCAGAATCGGATCGGCGTGGAGCTGGTTGAAGACGTAGGGGCCGGGTTTTCCCAGCTCGGCATCGTATTTCCGGAAAGCGACATCGCGGATGGCTCCGCCAAAATCGGTGAGGTGGACCTCGACGAAGTCGTTGAAGAGCGTGGTGACGGTTGCCTCGGTGCTGTCCTTGGCGATGGCGGCGAAGGTGGCGTCCGAGGGCATGACCGGCGGCGGCAGGGCGGCGGGATTCGCCGGTGCGGACGTCACGTGCGGCAGGTCGGGTGAACGGCCGATTTCGGGGGCGCGGGGCGCGGGCGGTGAAAGGCGCGAGCCGAGGTAGAGGCTGGCGAACGCCGCGAGCAACAGCAGGGCGCCGATCAAGGTGTTCTTTTTATCCATTAAGAAGGGGAAGTGAGAGTGAAAGTGAGGGTGAGGGGGTGGCGCGGTGCCTGAACCCGCGGTCAGGGACGTTTCAAAGCGGGGTGCAGCGCCGCCCGACAGATTGGACGACGTCGGGGTGGGACCGGATCAAAGCCGCCCGGATGCAGGGGATGGCATTTCAGCAGACGGCGGAGCGACAGCCATGTGCCGGCCAGGACGCCGTGCTCTCGCACGGCCTGTGCGGCATATTGCGAGCAGGTCGGATGAAAACGGCAGCCGCACGCCGGCCCCAGCACCACCGGCAGCACCGGCGAAAGCGTGCGCCGGTAAAGCCAGATCGCGCCCAGCAGAGCGCGGGCGGGCAGTGACGCCGCCTGCGTGATCACACGCCGAAGGATCGGGGAAGCTCCGCCGGATGAGTTCATGCTTGGTCCTCCGTGATACGACGACAGGCATTGATGAACTTCGCCTCGGCCTCGTGAAAGGCAAGCCGGTTGAGGGAGGCGCGCGCCACCAGCAGCAGATCGGTCCCCGGAGGCAGGAGGGATTGGTGGCGGCGGAAGAGCTCCCGCAGACGGCGCTTGGCGGCATTGCGGCGCACCGCGCCGCCCACCGCGGCGATCGAGGCCACCACCCCCACCCGCACCAGCGATGATTCGGCCGCGGGGCCGGCGGGGCCGCGGCTCCGCCACCACAGGGTGAAGGCGCCGCTGTCGAGGCGGCGGCCCTGCTCGCGCACCTGGCGGAAGTCGTTCTGTCGCCGCAGATGCTGCTCGGTGCGCAAGTGCATCGGTGGGAACGGAACCGGCGCCGGTCGGGGCAGGCAGGCTGCGGGCACGGACAGCAAGGACGCGAACGCGCTCAGGCGACCGTCAGGCGCTTGCGGCCCTTGAGGCGGCGGGAAGCGAGCACCTTGCGACCGCTTTTGGTGGACATGCGGGCGCGGAAGCCGATGCGGCGCACGCGCTTTTTGCGGTGAGGGCGGAATGTAGGTTGCATGATCTTGTCGAAAAAAGAGGGTCAAGGTGACCGGAGCCGCTCTGGGGTGTCAAGGACGGGCTTGGGCATGTTTCGGGGTTTTACCCCGCCGGGAAAACCGTCAGTTTCAGCGCATGTGCTACCGCTATCTGCTGCAGGTGGAGGCGCTGCAGGCGTTGGCCGAACGCCTGGAGGTCATCGGCCCCGCCGGCTGGCGGTCGCGCTACAACCTCGCCCCGGGCGGGCCCATTCCGGTGGTGCGTTCCACCGCCACGGCGCGGGAAGTCGCCCTTTTGCGCTGGGGGCTGGTGCCGGGCTGGGCCCGGGAGGGCGATGTCGCCCGGGCGCCGGCGAATGCCCGGGCGGAAAGCCTGGCCGACCGGCCGACTTTTCGTGACGCCTTCCGCCACCGCCGGTGCCTGATTCCGGCCAGCGGCTTCTACGAGTGGCAGGGCCGGGGCCGGCGGCGACAACCCTATCTGTTCCGCCTGCGCGGCGAAGCTCCGTTCTGTTTCGCGGGTCTCTGGGAGGCATGGCCGGACCCCGCCTCCGGACGGACGGTGGAAACCTGCGCGATCATCACCACCGTCCCCAATGAACTGATGCGGCCCATCCACGACCGCATGCCGGTGATCCTTGCGCCGGAGGACTGCGGGCGGTGGCTCGATCCGCGGCGCGCCCAACCGTCGGAGCTTGCCCCGCTGCTGCAGCCCTTTCCCGCCGCAGCGATGACTGCCACTCCGCTTACCAGCCGCGTGAACGACCCCCGCCATGATGATCCTGCCTGCCTCGAGCCGGCATCCACTCTGGACCGGGATGGCGATCCGGCGCAGCTCTCACTCGACTGGTGACCGGGTCGCGCCGGAGGGGCCCCCCGATCTACTGAGATCCGTCCCGCTTTCGGTCGGGGTTGACAGCGGTAAAATCCGGAGGCTAATCAGCTCTATCCGGTCAGCCATCCAGTGACCTCAAGATAGCCCCCAACCAATCGCATCCATGCACTTGTCCCTTGCTCTCCTCCAGCGCGGCCTTTTCGCAGCCGCTTTTGTCTTCACGGCCACCCTCCTGCGCGCCGCCGATTCCTTCGAAGGCCGGGTGGAGATGAAAATCACCGGCGCTGAGCGCGGCGATGCGCACGTCATCAACTACGCCCTCAAGGAGGGGAAGCTGCGTTTTGATTTTCCGAAAGAACAGCCCGGCAAGGAGCATGGCGGGGGCAGCGGCGCGATGATCGTCGATTACGGCAAACACGAGATGCTGATTCTCATGGAAATGCCCGACCGCGAGGGCGGAGCGCCGCGCAAGATGTATATGCGCCGTCCGCTCCCCCAGCCCGGCGAAGCGCAGGCCAAACGTGGCGGGACCGACGAACCGGTCAGCAGTCCCGTGGCCACCGGCCGCACCGAGGTCATCGCCGGTTACACGGCCACCGAATACACGCTGGCCGGCAAAAACGGCGAGGTCCACGAACTCTGGCTGGCGAAGGGGCTGGGCAGTTTCATGTTCCCGGCGGCGCAAAATCCGATGGGTCACGGCCGCCCGGCGAATGCGCCGGTCTGGGAAAAACTCGTTCGTGACGGCGGTTTCTTCCCGCTGCGCGTCGTCACCCGCGACGCCGGCGGCCGCGAAAAAACGCGTCTGGAGGTGACAAAGATCGAGAAAGCCGCGCTCCCCGACGCCCTTTTCACCCCCGAGGGCTACAGCGAATTTCAAATCCCCGGTTTTGGGGGCGGACTTCCAGGCGGACTCAATCCGTTCCAGCGCTGATCCGGCGCGCGCCGGCCGTTGGTTTTTCCGCCCCATGCCGCCGGCTGGCCGACGGGGGCGCGTCCTTGGCTTGAGGCGGAGAGCCATCGGCAACCGATCCCGGGCGCGATGCGCCTCATCAAGCACTTGGAGGACTCCCTTCGCCCGGTGGCAGCAGATTGCCTACTGAAGCCGATGGGATCTCGCCTTGGAAACTTTTCGGCATAGAGTGCGTCTAACGAACCAGACGCCATGAAAACGAGAGTATTCATTCTTGCCATGTTGCTCAGTGCGGGCGCCGGGCTGGCTTTCGCAGCCGATCCGGTGACGGCCAAGCCGGAGTCGCGGGTGGCGGTCGTCTATGTCGACCCGGATAAGTTCACGGACGTAAAGCGGGAGAACTGGAGCGAGAACTCCACCGACCTGCTCGATCAGCTCAAAACGTTCATGATCGAAAAGGGCGAACGCTACGTGCCGGCCGGCATGCATCTCGAGATCAAGGTCACCGATGTCGATCTGGCCGGCGATTTCGAGCCGTGGCGGGGTCCGAATTATGACGGTGTTCGCATCATCAAGGACATCTATGTCCCCCGGATCAAACTGGAGTTCAGCCTGACCGACGCCAAAGGCACGGTGATCAACTCGGGCCAGCGGACGCTGACCGATCTGGCCTTCCAGATGCGAAGCACGACCATCCTGCCGCGGGACGACTATCTGCGCTATGAGAAGGATCTGCTGCAGGACTGGTTCTACAACGAATTCAACAGCCTGCGCAAAGGCTGAGCGCACCCGGCCCGGGGCCGTGAGGCCCAGATAATTGTTTTCGCCCGGCCGCGGACCTTCTACGTTCGCGGCCGTGGATTTTCCCCCCGAAACGGAACGCATCGACAAATGGCTGTGGGCCGTGCGCATCTTCAAGACGCGCACCCTGGCCACCGACGCGTGCCGCGCCGGCAGTGTCACGGTGGGCGGCCAGCCGGTGAAATCCTCCCGTGACGTACGTCCCGGCGAAATCGTGGTCGTGCGGCAGGGCCTCGTCCACCGCACCCTCAAGGTGCGGGCGGTGCCGCCGGCGCGCGTCGGCGCCAAACTTGTCGCGACCTACTGCGAGGAACAGACGCCGCCGGCCGAGTTCGAGAAGGCGCGGCAACAGCGCGTGCAACAGTTTCTCGCCCGGGCCAGGGGCTCGGGCCGGCCGACCAAGCGCGACCGGCGTTTGCTCGACCGGTTGTTTGGCTGAGACGGGCTCGCGCCGCGGGTCATGAAGCGTCATTTCATTCTTACGCCGTTTGGCAGCGCCGGAGACGTGAACCCGTTTCTCTGGATCGGCCATGGCCTGCGGGAACGCGGCCATGCGGTGACGCTCATCATCGCGCCGCCGTTTGCCCCGGCGGCCCGGCGCGCGGGTTTCCCCTTTCTCACGGTCGGAGACCCGGGGCTGTACGAGCGGGTCGTCCAGAATCCCGACCTGTGGCATCCCTGGCGCGGGATGAATCTCATTGTTGGCTATGCGGGCCGCCTGACGGAGGAATATTTCGCAGCCATCCGCACGGTGGTGGACCGGACCGGCGGCCAGGCGGTGCTGGTCGGTTCCTTCCTGGCCTTCGGTGCGCGCCTGGCGCGGGAAAAATTCGGCCTGCCCCTGGCCACGATCCATCTGCAGCCGGCGCTGCTCCTCAGCCTGCATGACACGCCGGTGATGCGGGCGCATCTGGAATGGTTCACGCGGCTGCCGCGCTGGCTCAAGCGCGCGCTCTTCGCCCTGCCCAATCCGGTCGACCAGAGGGCCGGACCGCCGGTGCGCGCGGTCTGCATCCGCGCCGGCGTCGTGCCGCCGCGCCGCCTGGTGGGGGAATGGCTCCATTCCCCCGACGCCGTGCTGGGGCTGTTCCCCGACTGGTTTGCCGCGCCCCAGCCGGATTGGCCGCCGCGCTGCCGTCTGGCCGGCTTTCCGCTTTACGACCTGGGCGACCACCTGGAACTGACGCCGGAACTGGAGCGTTTCCTGGCCGGCGGGCCGCCCCCCGTGCTGTTCACGCCGGGCAGTGCCATGGCCCACGGGCGGGAATTTTTTGCGACGGCGCTGGAGGCCTGCCGCCGGCTGGGCCGGCGCGGAATTTTCGCCACCGCGCACGGCGACCAGCTGCCCTCGCCGCTGCCGGCCACGGTGCAGGCCGTGGACTACGTGCCCTTCAGCCGGCTGATGCCCAGGGTGGCGGCCGTCGTGCACCACGGCGGCATCGGCACGCTGTCGCAGGCGCTGGCGGCAGGGGTGCCGCAGCTCGTAATGCCGATGGCGCATGACCAGCCCGACAACGCCCGCCGGCTCGTCCGGCTCGGCGTGGCGCAACGGCTTTATCCGTCACAATTCACCCCCGGCCGCGTCACGGCCGCCCTGCAGACCCTCCTGCAGGATCCCGCGGTGCATGTCGCATGTGTCGCCGCGGCGGGAAAAGTGCACGCCGCCCGTCCGTCCGACGTGGTGTTCGACACCTTGGAAACCCTGTGCCGCGTCGCTTGAACCGCCATGTCCGCTGTCCCCACGATTGCTGAAATCAAACGGCATCTCGCGGCGTTGCAACGCTGCCGCCTGTGTCCGCACATGCACCGGCCGGTGGTCGTGGGCCGGCCGGTGGCGGGCCGCATCCTGCTTGTGGGCCAGGCGCCGGGCGACAAGGAACCGAAGCTCGGCCGGCCCTTTGCGTGGACCGCCGGCCGGACGCTCTTTCGCTGGTTCCAGGGCACACTGGGCTGGACGGAGGAACAGACGCGCGACCGGGTCTATTTCGCGGCGGTCTGCCGCTGCTTCCCCGGCAAGAAACCGCAGGGCGGCGACCGGGTGCCGGACGACGAGGAAATCGCCAATTGTGCGCGGTGGCTCGAGCGCGAGTTTGCGCTGTTGCAACCCCGGCTGGTGCTTCCGGTCGGCAAACTGGCCATCACCCGGTTCCTCGGCGAACGGCCGCTCGCCGAGGTGGTCGGGCGCGTGTTCCACGTCACCGCGTACGGACGGGAGACCGACGTCGTGCCGTTGCCGCATCCCTCCGGCGCCTCGCCGTGGCACCGCATGGAACCGGGCAAGACGTTGCTCCAGCAGGCGTTGGCCGTGGTCGCGGCGCATCCGGCCGTGCGCTCGGCGCAGGATCCCGCGGGAAAAGAATAGCTTGTATTTTTCCGTGGAATCTGTGTGCTGCGCAACGCTTCCTGGATAGATTGTGTTAGGTTACGAGATATGGTGGATTGTCAGGCGGGCTTGGCGCCCGGTGATGATTTGAAACCCGGTGATCGGGAACAGTCCGTGAGCTACCGGTAGATCAAGGGATCATCATTATGGGTTCGAAATTGTATGTTGGTAATCTGGCTTTCAGCACGACTGAGAGCGAATTGCGCGATCTGTTTGCGCAGCACGGTACGGTGTCCGAGGTGTTCATCGCCATGGACAAATTCAGCGGTCGCTCCCGCGGTTTCGCGTTTGTGACGATGGGTTCGGATGCCGAGGCCAAGGCGGCCATCACTGGCGTCAACGGCAAGAATGTCGGCGGACGTGACCTCACGGTCAACGAAGCCCGTCCAAAGGAAGAGGGCGGCGGCCGTTCCTTCGGCGGTGGTGGCGGCGGTGGTGGCGGCCGTTCCTACGGTGGCGGCGGCGGTGGCAATCGCCGGTACTGAACGATCGCTCCCCCATCGGTTTTGCTTTGCAGGCGGGGCCCCAGCAGGGCCCCGCCTTTTTGTTTTCCGGGTCGAACCTTGCCGGCCTGCAGACTTTACTTTCAGCGGCTGGATGCAAAACTTGCCGTATGCGCACCGCTTGCTGGCTTGCACTGTCCGTCGCCGTCTGGAGCGCGCTGCCACTGCAGGCGCAGCGGGAAAAACTGTCCTGGAACGATCTCGAGATCGTCGAAAAGAACTGGCCGAAGGCCAAGAAGACGTCCACCGGCCTGCGCTATATTGTCCTCAAGCAAGGCACGGGCGCCGCCACCCCCCAGCCGGGCGCCAAGGTGGCGGTGCTGTATCAGGGCCGCTTGCTCGACGGCAAGGTGTTCAGCGAAGAGCTGAATCCGGCCCAGCCATTCCGTCCCCGCATTGGCCGCGACGAGCTCATCCCTGCCTGGGAGGAGGCGCTCAAGCAGATGAAGCGGGGCGAGAAGCGGCTGATCATCGTGCCCTACGAACTCGGCTATGGCACCCGGGGCGACCCGCCGCGCATCCCCCGGTGCGCCACCCTGGTCTTCGAGATCGAACTGCTGGATTTCAGCAGCGAGTAGGGCGCGGCTCAGCGGCCGGCCCCGCTGTTCGCAGGGTTGACGAACGGGTATAGTTTGGCGAATTCGGCCGCGGCCATTTGCTGGGCCTCCGTCTCGGTCTTGGCGGACCCGGAGCCGAGCAACTCATGCACGCGCTTGCTCATCCAGCGGTCGCGGAACTCAGCCTCCACCCCCGCGGCGGGCGGCAATTCAGGCGGGCCGCCCTTTGTGCTCTTGCGGTGCAACAGGTGGCAACCGGCAGTCAGGATCAGCGTACAGACCAGGGTGGCGAGAACGAAGTGTTTCATGGCGTGGAGATGAAGGCTGGTTGTGGAGGAATGCGGTTAAAACCGCGAGCGCATCTTTTTGGTTTCGCTGGGCCGGATTTTCGCTACACCCAAGCGCAGCATGAGCGCCGAGTCCTCGCCCCAGCAGGAGCCCCGTCTGAAATTGAAACTGCATCCGGACAAGGTTCCCGCCCAACCGTCGTCCACCCCGCCAGCCACTCCGGCGCCGGCGCCCGAACCGCCGCCGTCCCCTTCGGCCTCCACGCCGCCCGCTCCCGTTCCGCCGGTCGTGCCACCGAAGAAGCCACGGATGTCGATCGCACCCTTTGAAGCTGGAAAATCGACGCCACCGGTTCCCGTGAAACCGCCGGCGGCTCCTGCGCCCTCCGTGGAGGCCGGTTCCGACTCTCCCGCCGAGGCGGCCGGCGCCGGCCCGGAAAAAGTCAAACTCAAGGTGCGGGTTCCCATCCAGTCGATGGGCGCGGGATCGGCTCTTCCGGCCGAGCCACCGGCGGCCCCACCGGACGTAACCGGACGGGTGGTCGAAAGCGGAACCGAGGAAGCAGGCAAGCTCAAGCTGAAGCCGAAGGGATCGCCGCTCCCGGCTTCCACCCCGCCGGTCCCGCCGGCGGCAGGTTCGATTCCCCCCGTCCCGCCGCCGTCCGCACCGGTGCCGCCGCCCGCCTTCACCCCGGCTGCAGAGGCAGGATCGCAATCAAGCAACAGCACGCCGGCTGAGATCGTCGCGATGCGCCGGGCTTCGGCTCCGTCTTTGCCTCCTCCGCCTCCGGTCGAGGCTCCGCCCGTTTTGCCCGCCGCCGCAACCGGCATCGAGCAAGCACCCCGGCGTCCGGGTTCCTGGAAACTGGCGGCGGGTGGCATGGGCCTGCTGGTGCTCATTGGTGTGATTTACGTGGGTTATCGCAAATATACCGCGGTGCCGGTGCCTCCACCCAAGCCATTGCTGGTCAAGAAGCCGGCTCCGGCGCCGGTGGAGGTCACACCCGTGGCCAAACCTCAGACCACCTTGGGCCAGGCGGTGGAAAAGGCGCGTGAGGCGGTCGCCGCGGTCGAGACGAACCGGACCGCGCCGGCCGGGGAAGTGATCCGATCGGCAGCCGCTCCCGCGCCGGCCGCGGCCCAGGTCACGCCGCCATCGTCTCCCGCTGCACCGTCCGTCCTGCCGCCGCCGGCCCCGGCCGTCATTTCCGGCCCGAACCCGCAGCTCCGGACATTCGTCGAAAAGCTCAAGATCGGCGGGGTACGCGTCGGGCCGCCCGCGCGCCTCTTCCTTGGGGGTGTGACTTACAAACCGGGTGACGTCATCTACCAGCCGTTCGGCATCGTCTTCGTCGGGGTGGACCCGAAGACCGAGGAGCTTTTGTTCAAGGACGATACCGGCACCGTGATCCGCCGCCGGTATTGAATCACCGGCCCAGTCCGGCGCGGATGGCCTGCAGCAGCCCGGAATCGCTGGCGATGCTGGTGACGCCGTTGACAACGAACTGCACGCCGATGCAGAGCAGGAGAAAGCCCATGAACTTGGTCAGCGCGTTCATGCCATTGGCGCCGATGAGACGCACCATCCTCCCGGAGAGCCGCAAGGTCAGGTAACTGATGACGGCCACGATGATGATGCCGAGGACAATGGCCGCATAGTCGAACCAGCGCTCTGCGAGCGAGGTAAAGCCGATCGTCATGGCGATGGACCCCGGACCGCTCAACATGGGCATCGCCAGCGGCGTGAGGGAGATGTCGCGCTTGGCGCGCGCCTCCTCGCGCCGGCGGTGCTCGTCGGCATCCTCCCGCGGTGTGGCCAGCATGGAAAACGCGAGACTCGATACGAGCAGGCCGCCGGCGATGCGGATGCCCGGGATGGAGATGCCAAAGAAACGGATGATGAAGCTGCCGCCGAAAAGACAGCTCACGAGGATGACAACCATGTAGGCGCAGCCCCGGCGCACCTGCTGGATGCGGCGCGTTTCCGTGTCGCCCTCGGTGATGGTCAGCAACACCGGCGTCGAGGCGATGGGATTGATGACCGGCAGCAGGGCGACGACGGTACCGAGGATGAGTTGCCAGAAATGGGAGCTGCTCATGGATCCGTCTTCAGGGTCTTACGCCGCGCCGCCCGGCGGCTCAACCAGGAACGGCGGTCGCCGGGGCGCGGGGCTCACCATCGCTCAATGGGGCCGGAGGGCACGGCGATGGCGGCAGGCCGCGGACCGGTGTCGTCGCGCATGAAGGAAGCGACGAGTTTCGGCAGGCGGTATTTGGGCAGCAACTCACCCTCGCGGTCGCAAAATTGCATGCGCCAGGTCCGGTAGGCGGCGAGCGCCGCGTGAAACTCGGCCTGAGTACGAAACGCGGCCAACCGGCGCCGGAACTCCACCGCCGGGCCGAAACGCCGGGCATACCAGGCCGCAACCTTGCGGAACATCCGGCAGCCGGGCTCCTCGCCGAAAATCTCGATCATGAGATCGAGATGGCGGCACATCACCCGCACGCGCTCGTCAAACGACGGCTCCGGCAGCAGTTCCCCGGTGCGCAGGTAGTGCCGGGTCTGCTGGAAAATCCAGGGATTGTAGAAGGCGCCGCGGCCGATGCTCACGCCGGCGCAGCCGGTCTCATCGAGCATTTTTTTTGCGGCCTCCGGCGTGGTGATGTCGCCGTTCCCGATGACCGGGATGCGGCGGACCGCTCCGACCACGGCGCGGATGCCCGCCAGGTCGACGGTGCCGCCGAAACCCTGGGCCCGGGTGCGGCCGTGCACAAAGATGGCGGCCACCCCCGCATCCTCCAGCACCCGGGCGAGTTCCGGCGCGGTCAGGTTGTCGCGATCCCAGCCGAGGCGCATCTTGGCGGTGACCGGGATTTTCACCGCGGCAACCATGCCGCGCACCAGCTCCGCGGTTTTCCTGAGCTCGGTCATCATGGCCGAGCCGCCGCCGATTTTCGTGACCTTGCGCACGGGGCAGCCCATGTTGATGTCGACCGAGGCGATGCCCAGGGCTTCGACCTGGACCGCGGCGGCGCGCATCTCGGCGGGGACGCTGCCGAAAAGCTGCACGGCGAGCGGACGATCGGCGGGGCAGGTCTGGATGAGCTGGAGGGCCCGGCGGTTTTTCTCGAGCAGGGACCGCGCATTGACGAGATCGGTGGTGGCCCAGCCCAGCCCGCCCAGTTCGCGGATCGCCAGCCGCATGGGCAGGTTGGTGTACCCCGCGAGCGGAGAGAGGAACAGATTCGACGAAAGTTCGTGGGCGCCGAGGCGCATGGGCTTGATAACCTGGGGCGGACGCCGGGCGAGGGCAAGGCTGGGAGCGTCCGCATCATTTTGACGAGACCGCCGGTAAGTCCGGCAACCAATTTGGCTTGGAAGACCTCATCGCCGGACATGATCGGTTAGGCCTTCCCAATAAGGGAAGCCCCTCAGTGAAAACGGGCATGGGCAAATTATCCCATCGGGAGCGTACTCATAGGTTTGCTATTTTTGGAATCCCATCTAAATGAATCTCCTTAGATTGGTTGTTGGTGTGTCATCCGCCGGCGCACAAGCGGAAGACGTCGAGCAGAAGTATATCAGATCTGAAGGCACCGGAATTACCTCATGTCCTGGTTCAGCCAACAACGGGTTCATGCACGGATCGATTGGCCGATGGCGCTGACGCCGCCCGGCGGCGTCCACCGCACCCTCTGAAGCCCGGCCTGAACCTCCCTCCTTTCCGCCATGTCCCGCGAACCCACCCCGCTGTTTCCGCCCCGCATCCTCCATCTGGAGGACAATCCCGCCGACGCCGAATTAATCCACGTTGCGCTGGGCCGGGAATGGCCCGGCTGCCACGTCATGCGCGTGGAGACGCAGGCGGGTTTTCTCGAGGGCCTGCAGCAATCCGAGTACAACCTGATCCTGTCGGATTTTTCCATGCCCGGATTTGACGGCCTGTCGGCGCTGGCGCTGGCCCGCCGGCACCGGCCCGAATGGCCGTTCATTTTTCTCTCGGGCACCATCGGCGAGGATCACGCGGTCGAGGCGCTCAAGCACGGGGCGACCGACTATGTGCTCAAGGACCGCATGGGCCGGCTGGTTACCGCCATCCGCCGCGCCCTCGGCGAGATGGAGGAACACCGGCGGCGGCGGACCGCCGAGCAGCGCTTGCGGGAACAGGCCGAGCTGCTCGACAAGGCGCGCGACGCCATTTGTGTGACGGATCTGGCAGGCTGCCTCACTTATCTCAACCAGAGTGCGGAGCGCCTGCTCGGCTGGACGGCCACCGAGGCCCACGGCCAGCCGCTGGCCAAACGGCTGAGCCGGCTGGGGGGCACCGGCCTCACTGAGGCCCAGCGCGCCGTGCGGGCCGATGGGTCCTGGGCGGGCGAGTTGCATATGGCTGCCCCATCGGGCGGCACGCTCGTGGTCGACAGCCACTGGACCCTCGTGCGCGACGCAGACGGCCATCCGCAATCGATCCTGCTGATCAACACCGACATCACCGAGCAGAAAAAACTGGAGAACCAGCTCCTGCGGGCGCAGCGCATGGAGAGTATCGGCACACTCACCGGCGGTATCGCCCACGATCTCAACAACGTCCTCGCGCCCATTCTCATGGCCGTGCAGATCCTGCAAAAGAGTGTGACCGACGCGCCCGGCAAGAAGCTGCTCGGCACCATGGAGACCAGCGCCGAACGCGGCGCCGCCCTCATCCGGCAGCTGCTGACTTTTGCCCGCGGTTCCGAGGCCCGGCGGACGGAACTGCAGATCCGCACGGTGATCGGCGACGTGGAAAAACTCCTGCGGCAGACCCTGCCGCGCTCCATCGAACTGCAGGTGCGTTACCCCGCCGACCCCTGGCTCATCAGTGGCGATGCCTCCCAGCTTGGGCAGGTGCTCATGAACCTGGGCGTCAACGCCCGCGATGCCATGCCGCAAGGCGGGCGGATCGAGATCATCACCGACAACGTCATCCTGGACGAGGCTCACGCCCGCCTGCTTCCGGAATGCCGGCCTGGCCCCTATCTGCACATCACGGTCGCCGACACCGGCACCGGCATCCCGCCCGAAATCATCGAGAAGATCTTCGATCCCTTCTTCACCACCAAGGAGCCCGGCAAAGGCACGGGCCTCGGGCTGTCCACGGTGCGGGGAATTCTCAAGGGCCATGACGGGGCCCTGCACGTTGAAAGCGAAGTCGGCCGCGGCACGGCCTTTCAAATCTACCTGCCGGCGTTGCCCGGGTTACGGGAGCAACCGGCCGCGGCGGCCCACCGGGGGCCGGAGCAGGGACACGGCGAAGGCATTCTGGTGATCGATGACGATGACGCCGTCCGGGAGGTGATGTGCTCGGCCTTGAAGACCTTTGGCTACAAAGTGCGCTCCGCGGCGGACGGCCAAACCGGCCTGAAGGAATACCGCGGGCACGCCGGGGAGATTGATCTCGTGCTGACTGATATGATGATGCCGGGTCTGGCGGGGGTGGAGGTCATCAAGACGCTGCGTGGGATCAACCCCACGGTCCGGATCATCGCCATGAGCGGATTGATGGAGGCCGCCGCGCTCAAGGAGGAGAAGGTGGGTTTCGGCCGGCTGGAAGTGCTGCCGAAGCCACTCAGCATCGAGCAGTTGCTGGCCACGGTCCGCCGGGTGCTGACGATGCCCTAACGCCCGGCCAGCGCGCGTTGCATCCGGGCGAGCGCCTCGGCCAGCGTGGCGCGCGGGCAACCGAAGTTGAGGCGGAGATAAGTGCCGGGCCGGGCGCCGAAGGGGCGGCCGTCGGACAGGCCGACGCCATGTTTTTCGAAGTGAGTGACGGGATCCTTCAGGCCCAGGGCCTCGACATTGAACCAGGCGAGATAAGTCGCCTCGACCGGCGCCTCGATCCGCATGCCGGGCAGGGCGCGGGCCGCGCCGGCGAGCAGGAAGTCACGGTTGCCGCGCAGATAGTCCAGCAGGGCCCGGCGCCAGGGTTCGCCATGGCGGTAGGCGGCCTCGCAGGCCGTATAGCCCAGGCAGTTGACCTCGGCGACGATACCGGCGGTGGCGCGGATGAACTGGGCGCGCAGGGCCGCATCGGGGATGATCGCGAGGGAGGTGCCGAAGCCGGGCAGGTTGTAGGTTTTGCTCGGCGCCATGAACGTGATGGTGCGCCGGGCAATCTCGCCGCCGAGCGTGCCCGTCGGCACGTGCGGCAGGTCGTCAAGGATGAGATCGCCATGGATCTCGTCGGAGCAGAGGAGGAGCTGGTGCCGGAGGCAGAACTCAGCGAGGCGCCCGAGTTCGTCGCGGCGGAAGACCCGCGCCACGGGATTATGCGGATTGCACAGGGAAAAAAGCCGGGTTTGCGGCGTGACGGCCCGCTCCAGCGCGTCCCAGTCGATCTCCCAGCGCCGGGCGGCGGAATCGAGGGCCAGCGGCGCCGTGATGACCTGCCGGTCCTGGTGGGCGGGCGCAGTCATGAACGGCGGGTAGACCGGGGTGTTGCACAGCACGGCTTCGCCGGCCCGGGTGAACGCGCGCGCCGCGACGTTCAAGCCGACCACCAGTCCGGGCAGCCACACGAGCCAGGCAGGATCGATGGTCCAGCCATGACGCGCCTGCAGGGCTTCGACCACGGCCTCGACGGTGGCTTTTACCGGCCGCGCGTAGCCAAATACGCCGTGGTCAATGCGGGCGTGCAGGGCCGCGATGACCTCGGGCGGAGAGCGGAAATCCATGTCGGCCACCCACAGCGGCAGGATGTCCCGGCCGGCGTACTTCTGCCATTTCTGCGAATCGGTTTCGCGGCGGTCGATCGTCGTGTCAAAATCGTAGGTCATGGGCGGGAGGGCCGGAAACGTAATCACAGTTCCCGGCAGAAGAACACGGATTTTTTCTCTGACGCGGCCGGCACCGCGCGACGATTTTTCCCGGCTGGCGGCACAGGGTAGGCAAGACTGACCCGACTCCCGGGTTCGGCGGAAAACTAAGTTCCGGATTCATCGCCACTTGCCGCGCCGGTCTGCCCGGCACCGCGCCAGCTAGTCAAGGCACAGTTCAACACTCAATCACATCACCAACACTCAAGGAGATAACCATTATGCGTAGTATCATTCATTACACCCACCCCCGCAGCACCAGCCTGCTGCCATCGCTCGGCTTGGCGGCCCGCAGCCCGTGGGCGGGCCTCGAGGGTGAAATCGACCGGCTCTTCGGGACCGCGCTGTCCGATTTCATGACCCCGGTCTTCGCCAACCGCTTCCCGGTCGACCTCTACGAGGACCGGGACAACACCTACGTCCGGGCCGAGCTGCCGGGCGTGAACCGCGACGACATCAACGTCGAAATGGCCGACGGCTATCTGACCATCAGCGCCAGCCGCAAGCACCAGGCTGCTGACGGCAAGGACGAGCAGGCTTTTTCGCTCAGCCGCTCGGTGAGCATCCCCGAGGACGTGCATGCCGACAAGGTGAGTGCGGCCTACGAGAACGGCGTTCTCACCGTCACGCTGCCGAAGAAGGAGGAGGCCAAGCCGAGGAAGGTCAGTGTTGCGGTGAAATGATCACCACCGGCTGCGATCCGAAACCAAACTTCAACAACGAAACAGGAGGTTTTGCCATGTCATTGATTCAAGATCTGGTTCCAGCATTCACCCGTTCGCTCTCCCGCCGTCACGAAGGTGCCGCGCGCGATCCGGAGCCGACGGTCAAACCCTTGCATGAAGTGAAGGAGACGGACGAGGCGTGGGGCTTGCAGGTTTACCTGCCCGGCGTCGCCAGGGACGGGCTCGAATTCACCGCCGAGGAGGGCCTGATCACCATCCGCGGCCGCCGCGGTTGGAAGGCACCCGCCGGCTGGACGGCACTCTACCGGGAGTCCGTGGACGCGCCCTATGAGCTGGTCCTGCAGCACGACAACACCATCGACGTGGAGAAGATCCATGCCGAGCTGAAGGATGGGGTGCTGCGGGTCTCGCTGCCGAAGGCGGAGGCGGTCAAGCCGCGCAAGATCACGGTCAGCTAATGCATGGGGCGCAGCCCCTCGACAGGCTCGGGGCCCTGAGCGAAGTCGAACGGGCGAGTCTGCGCCCCTGCCAATCGGGCCCTGATTGCTGCGCAGGGACGCAGTCTTGCTGCGTCCTTTCCTACTGAAAATCGAGCAGCTCGATCTCGAACACCAGCGAGGCCTTGGGAGGGATCGTGGGCGGAGCGCCGCGCGCGCCGTAGGCCAGCCACCAGGGGATGATGACGGTGCGTTTTTCGCCTTTCTTCATGTCGAGAATGGTCGCGTCCCAGCCGGCAATCACCTGCCCGACCCCCACCTGGAAGGTGAACGGCTCCTTGCGGTCATAGCTGCTGTCGAACTTGGTGCCGTCGCGCAACAGGCGGCCCTCATACTGGACGGTCGCCTCCTGCCCGCGCTGCGGCTTCGCGTCGCCCGTGCCCGGCACCCGGATCAGGTAGCGGAGGCCCGACGTCATCACACTGGCGGTGTTGTACTTCGCATCGATGACCGCGGTCTCCTCCGTGCTGAGCTGGGGCGTTTTCGGCGTATCCATCACCTCGCGCATATATTTGTTGGCGGGTTCGCCGGGCTTCCGGCGGGTGAACAGGCCCGAACGCGCGACAAACGCGATGGCGACGAGGACGGCGGCCAGGAGGATGAGAATGTAGCGGCTGCGCATGACGGAAGACTTGACCATGAACCGGTGCGAATAAACACGAAAACGCGGTTCCGGCCCGGATCTTCAGATTCCCAGCCGCTGCTCCACCTCGGGCCGCGCCAGCCCGTCGATCCGCACGATCTTTTGCCGCGACTTGTCGCCATGCAGGAGTGTGACAGCGCGCGGAGGCAGGCCGAGCCGGTCTGCGAGAAACTCCGTCAGGGCGGCATTGGCCCGGCCGTCGAGCGCCGGCGCATGAACCTTCACCTTGAGGGCGTCGCCCAGCCAGCCGGCAATCTCATCCCGCGGGGCGCGGGGGATGACCTTGAGGGTGAGGGTGCAGTGTATGGGCATGCCGGTCGCGGATGGTTTTCAATTAATCCGCTGGGAGCGCCGAAGTGAAGCCTCCGGATGGCGCGAACTGGTGCGCGAGTTGGCCGGTATCCCGTCTCTTGCCTTGGGAGGAATCAGGACCACGGGGGACGGCGATGGTGGCCGTTGTCTCGATGAGATTCCGCCGACACAAGCCTGGCTTCAATTTCGACCATCA
>JBAZMN010000003.1:0-16963 GCA_041649735.1 Opitutaceae bacterium
CCTGCCAGCAGGCCGAAAGGCAGGCCTCCCGCAGCACCTGTCCCGGCAGTCTCCACCAGTGAGGCCGGCTGGCCGCAATAATCGCCAAGCATGCGGGCCATATGTTTCATCAGGGACTCGATCCGCCGCAGATCCTCACGCCCCAGTCCTTTTTGTGGCCCGTAGACCGCAGCGGCTCCGTGTGGTCCCAAGAGCGGATTTACGACATCGCAGGCGATGTAAATCGGAGGGAGTGCGGGGAAAACTTCGCCTTCCAGACGGCCGATCCGTTCCCAACTCGCGGGGATGGGCGGACGAATTTTTTCACCGTGCGCGCTGCGAAATTCCAATCCGAGCGCGGCTAGGGCGCCCAGCCCAAGATCATTGGTGGCACTGCCACCCACGCCGAGAAGAATGGCGGCGGCCTGCAGTTCCGCGGCTGCACGAATGAGTTGTCCTGTTCCGTACGTTGTTGTCTGCCACGGATCGTGGTACTCCGGCGCCAGCAAACCAAGGCCGCTGGTGGCAGCCACTTCCATGACCGCAATAGGTTTTCCTTGTTTGGATGCCAAATCCTCCCAGTGGAGCAACTGCCGGGCAGGGAGGGGAATATGATCCGGAGCAACCAATCCCAGACAGGCATCGACCAGTCCACCCCGTGGCCCGGTCACCTTGAACGCGGTTAGTCGGCCTCCGGCGGCCTTGGTAAGTATATCAGTAAAGCCTTCACCGCCGTCAGTCAGCGGACAAAGATCCAATCGCCAGTCCCGATGCTGTTGCCTTAATACCCAAGCGGCAAGTTCGCATGCTCTTGAAGCACTCAACGAGCCCTTGAATTTATCAAAAGCAATGAGTATGCGCACCCAAGCAAAATGCACGCCCCGCAAAAGGCTGCAAAGACTTAAACGATCCTGCTCTATCCAAGCGCCGTCGGGAGGCTCAAGACGCCGCGCCGCGATGCGCTATTTCGATGAGCATTCCTTCATGAGCTGGATCCAGTCGGCCGTGCGCACGCGGACCCGAGGGAAGGAAACGCACATCTTGTAGAGCTCCTCGAATTCACCGGCAAAATCACGCGGCAGGCGGTTGCGGCGAAGATACCAATCCTCAAAATCCCGGACACTGTTGAGCGCCTTGATTTCAATGACGTTCTTCATGGCGTCGGGAAGCAGATCCAACAGATAGGTTTTCACGAGTTCGGCACGCTCGGCATTGTCACCAGTGACTTTTTCACAGATGGCTTGGATATGAGCCGGTTTGATCGTGCGATATTTGGCCTGCAAATAGTTATTGATGCGGGAAACAGCGATGCCGGTAAGCTTATGCAACTGGACTTGGTTGATGCCGTTTTTCTGCATTACAGCGTCTAACAACCCAGGAAATAGTTTTTTGTTCATCTTGGTGAGACCCTAACAAGGTTCTGCGAATTTACCAGTTGCAAAATAGATGCCATGGGGAGCATTTGACATTCAGTCGCGTTCCAATTCTGCAAGCCAGCAGTCATTTTTTTGGTTTGTCAATATTGCGGACTGACCCCGATCCACGGGAGGGGAAATCCCGGAAACGTGATGCCTCCCATCGGCCAACTCGCGTGGGGCGTTGGTCATCATCAGGAACAGGATCAATCGCTGGAGGACAGGGGTTGCTGCAGTGTGAGCAGCTGGGGTGGAAGCATAATGCGGTTTGATCGCTGCCCGAAAGATAGGGCATCCTATCTGTTCATCGAACGGGGTTTCATTTATGGACGTGTCAATCAATCAGACAAACGATTACTCGTCGGCAGTGGGATCTTGCATTGGTTTATCTCCAAGAGGGCGGGAAAAAAATTAGAAATTCACGACAATCAGGTTGAATTATTTGAGTAGTCAATCTTATCGGATATAGTTGAAAAACTCCTAGGTGGATGAATTATGCCTTTATCGCCTGTATCCATGTGGCTATCAGGAAGCATAATAATACATTTTACCCTATACGTTGTGGTTGACCCAGACAGAAACCACAACAGGTAGTAGGTCCCCTCGGGGTTTGTATAGCTCATGCCGCTTAGCGGCAGGCCAGTTCCTCCACATTTCTAATACCCATTTCCACCCATGGATAGCTCTGCTTTGCCTATTTCCCATCCCGCCAATGGACTGCAGGACTTCATAGCCATCTCCCGGTATGCCCGTTATTCGCCTGAACTCCGCCGGCGTGAGACTTGGACAGAAGCTGTCAACCGTGTGCGCGATATGCACCTCGTGCATTATAAAGACACATCACTTGGCGATGCCGCGCTGGCGGCACTTTCCACCGGTGATGTCACCGCTGATGATCTCACGCGCATCGGCCGACTGGGGAGGTTGCACGAAGTCATCAATTCCGCGTTTGCTTCAGTGGAGCGACGGGAGGTGTTACCCTCCATGCGCAGCCTGCAATTTGGTGGCGAGGCGATTCTCAACAAGCATGCGCGAATCTACAATTGCGCCTTCACCTACATCGATCGTCTCGAGGCTTTTCGCGAGACTTTGTATCTGCTGCTTTGTGGCTGTGGCGTGGGGTTTTCCGTGCAGCGCCACCATGTGGCGAAACTTCCGCCGCTGGCGCCGCTTCGATCCAATGCCCGCGTTACAACCTTTGTCGTTCCCGATACCATTGAGGGCTGGTCGGACGCGCTGCATCAATTGATATTGGCAGCAATCGATGGCCGCCGGGTGATCTTTGATTATTCCGCGATCCGGCCTGCAGGCGCGCCATTGCGCACCTCTGGAGGCAAGGCGCCCGGTCCCGAGCCACTTTTCCATTCGCTGACCCGCATTGAGCACATCGTGCAACGTGCCGCCGGCCGTCGCCTGCATCCCATCGAGGCTTACGACATTCTCATGTGGGCCGCCAAGGCGGTGCTCTCGGGTGGGGTACGCCGCTCGGCGACGATCTGCCTCTTTTCCGCCGACGATGAAGAGATGGCGGCAGCCAAGACGGGCAATTGGTTCCAGGATAATCCCCAGCGCACGGCGAGCAACAATTCCGCGGTCATCGTGCGCGCGCAGGCCACCCGAGAGCAGTTCGATAAGCTTTTCGAGGCGCAAAAACAATTTGGTGAGCCGGGTTTTTATTTCGTCGAGGATCCGGAATATGGCGCCAATCCCTGCGTGGAGATCGGTCTGCATCCGCGGCTCAAGGTCGATGCTGCGGCCATCGCCCGCTTGCGCGAACTCGGTTACGAGGGCGAGCTCCGCGAAGGCGAGGTGCTCAGCGGCGTACAGTTTTGCAACCTCACGACGGTCTCGGCTGCGGCCTCCGAGACTCCCGCACGGTTCTACGAACTCTGCGCCCATGCTGCGATCATCGGCACGCTGCAAGCCGGCTACACCGGCTTCAATTATCTTTCTCCCGTCTCGCGCATGATCACCGAACGCGAGGCGTTGCTGGGCGTTTCGATCTGCGGCGTGCTCGACCGGCCCGACGTGTTGCTCGATTCGGACGTGCTGCGCACCGGCGCGGCGGTCGTGAAGGCCGTCAATGCCGTCGTGGCCCGCGCGCTGGGCATCAACCCGGCCGCCCGTACCACCTGTGTGAAACCCGAGGGCACGGCGAGCCTGCTGCTCGGCACCAGCAGCGGCCTGCATCCGCATCATGCTCTCCGCTACCTGCGCCGCGTGCAGACCAATGTCTATGATCCGATTTTCCAGCATTTCAAGCGCTGCAATCCCCACATGGTCGAACCGAGCGTTTACGACCCCAATGGCCGCACCGAGGTTATCACCTTCCCCGTTGAAGGGCCGGCCTTTGGCATCTATCGCGATGATCTTTCGGCGGTGAAACACCTGGAGTATGTGCGGCTGGTGCAGCAAAGCTGGGTCCAAGCGGGTCGGCGCCACGAGAAATTTTCGCCGGGCCTTCATCACAATGTTTCATGCACGATCTCCGTGCGCGGCGACGAGTGGCCGGCCGTGGCCGATTTCATCTGGGAAAACCGCCAGCATTTCACCGGCGTGGCGTTGCTCCAGGACCAGGGTGACAAGGCCTATGCGCAGGCGCCGCGCGAGGCGGTGGCCACCACCGAGGACATCTCGAAGTGGAACGCGCTCGTCTACCAGCCGGTGGATTACACCCTGCTGCGCGAGGAGGAGGACCTCACCGAACTGAAGCAGGTCGTCGCCTGCGCCGGCGGCGCCTGCGAGCTGGCCTAGACGCGGCGCACGGCGCGCTTGCCTCGGCGTCCGGGCCTCGTCGCAATGGCGGCATGTTGGCGATCTGCCAGGCAGGCCATGCAAAGTCGCTTGCCGGTGAACTTGTCGGCGCAGGGCTGGCCCCGCGTGAACAGGGGCCGGGATGGGTGCTTTGTGACGGCGGCTCCGGCCGGGAGCTTCCGGAGCCCGTTTTTGCCTGGCTCCGGCTGCCGGAGCCCCGCGAATTCCGGGGCGACCGAATCAACCTGCTCGGCCAGCAGATCACGGACTATTTTGCCGATTCCCTGCGGGATGAACGCCTCGAAACCGCCTGGCCCTGCGTCTGGAGTGGAACGGGTGATATTCCCGGTCTGACCCGTCGCGTCACGGCGGTCCAAAAAATATTCCAGGGTCTCCTGCGCCGGAGGCTTTCACGCGTCGCCCGGCTGGCCGGGACCACGGCGCCGGCCGGCTCTGGACTGGTTCGTGGCCTCTTTGTTTGTTTCACGGATTTTGATCGCGCGTTTGCCGCGCGCGAAGCGGTACTGGGGGGACAGCGCCGCATGGCCGATGACAGGGCTGCACCGTCACGCTCTTATTTGAAAGTCGAGGAGGCTTACGGCGTACTTGGAGCCGAACCGCGGCCGGGCGATGTGGTGGCCGATCTGGGCGCGGCACCGGGCGGATGGAGTTACAGCGCCGCCAAACGCGGGGCGCGCGTGGTCGCGGTCGACAACGGCCCGCTCAAAGGCGGTGCGTTTAGGCATCCCGGCATCAAACACCGACGGGAGGATGCATTCGGATTTCGACCGGCGCCCGGCGAAACATTCGATTGGCTTTTCTGCGATCTCGTCGCGGAACCCCATCAGGTGCTGCGCGATCTGGTCGCGCCCTGGCTTGAGCGACGTTGGTGCCGTCGTTTCATCATCAACCTCAAGTTCGGCCGCGTCGACCCGCTGGGTCTGTTGCACGAGTTACGCGCGCCGACTTCACCGTTCGTGCGAAATTCTGCCGAGTTCCATATCCGGCATCTCTATCATGATCGCGAGGAGTTTACGGTGGTGGGCGGCGTCAGGCCGTAGTTGAATCTTTCCTGTGAAAGCCAAGGAACTCACGGTTTGCGGACTGGCCGCAGTGCGGGCGTTGTTTGCCCGGGACGCGCAGGCGATCGTCCGGCTGTACTTTGATGATGCGACCGGACGGAGCATCGGGATGATCTGCCGGGCCCTCGCCGCGGCGCGGAAAGTGTATCGCTGCGTCGAACCGGCGGAATTGGAGAAGATTGCCGGCACAGTTCACCACGGCGGCATCGTGGCGGTGATCGCGGAGCGGCCGTTGCGGCCGCCGCGGCCCGAGGAGGTGCGCCGGTGGGCCCGGGCGGGTGAAGCATTGCTGCTGCTCGACCGCATCGGTAACGTGCATAACCTCGGTGCCATCGTCCGCACCGCGGCGTTTTTCGGCGTGCCGCGCATCATCATTTCGGACCATCCACAGCAGGCGCGACCGGGCGAGGCAGCCTATCGCATCGCCGAGGGCGGCATGGAGCATGTGGAGATTTACACCGTGAAATCGCTGGCGGGGTTTGTCCGTGACCTGAGGCCCTTTTACCTTGTCGTCGGGGCGACGGTGCGTGGGGCGGAGCCGCTGGGACGGAAGGCGGAACGCAGTCTCGGGAATCATTTGCCAGCCGTGGCCAATGCGCGCCCGGTCGCGCTGGTGCTCGGCAACGAGGAACAGGGCCTGGCGGCCGAGGTGGAAGCTGCCTGCGAGCAGCGCGTAAGGATCCCCGGCCGTGGGGCGGTCGAATCGCTCAATGTTTCCGCGGCGGCGGCGGTCCTCTTGCACCATTTTTTCGGCTTATTTCCGGCGCATTGAAACCCACGGAGCGGCTTGCACAGGCGCCCGCCAGGCCGTTCAATAGCCGATCATGATTTCCCTGCACGAAGGTCGCGGTACGGAGGCAAAGAAAACCCGCCGGAGCAGGATACATGCGCTGCACCTGACGGTCGCCGGCCTCCAGCCCCGCATCTGGCGGCGTCTCCTGGTGCGTGACACCATGTGGTTGAACCGGCTGCACGAGGTCATCCAGGTGCTGTTCGGCTGGTACGATTACCAGACGCACCTGTTCCTCATGGGAGACAAGCGTTATGGCAATCCGCTGAACCACGACGGCGTGGTGATCGAGGATGACCGCAATGTGACGCTGGTTGACGTGTGTTTTGCCGAGCATGGCCGTCTGACCTATGATTACCTCTTCGCCGAGGGTTGGCATGTGGACATCCGGGTGGAGAAAACTGCCGCGGCTGAGAAAGGTGTCGTCTATCCAAAATGTGTGGCGGGGGAGCGGGCTGGTCCGCCTGAAGATTGCGGTGGAGTCGAGGCCTATAAGGACATGCTGTATTGCCTCAAGCATCCCGAGACCGATCTCGGCCATGAGTGGCGCGAATGGCTTGGCCCGGATTACGATCCCGAGAAATGCGATCTGGCGGCGATCAACAGGGCCCTGCGCCAGCTGGGCAAATAAGCTCCTCGGTTGAGCGGAACCAAGCCGACAGAGAATCCCGGTGCGCAGGGATAGGAGCCGGCGAATCCCTTTCATGGGAAACCGCGCCGGGTCCAATGGGATTTCAGAAAGGCTTCAGGGCGTAGCGGGGCGCCTCGCTGACGGCAAACAGATCGCCGGGTGAGCCCCGGCGCACGCAGCGACCGCGATCAAGCAGCAGCACATCGTCGCACAAAGTGACGATTTCGCCCGGATCATGGCCCACATAAAGCATGGGGATGCTGAATTCGTCGCGGATGGTGAACAGGTAGGGGATCACACGCTCCTTCAACTCCATATCCAGCCCGGCCAGCGGTTCGTCGAGCAGCAGGAGTCGCGGCGAGGCCAGCACCGCCCGGCCAAAGGCCACCCGCTGCCGTTCGCCGCCGGAGAGGGAGTCCACCCGCCGTTCCGTGAGGGCGGTGAGGTTGAGCACCTCCACCACATGTTTGTAAGTGATTTCACGGCGTTGCTCCGGCCCGGCGCGGGGGTGGCCGTAGCACAGATTCTGCCGCACATTCAGGTGGGGGAATAATGCGCCATCCTGGGGTACGTAGCCGATCTGGCGCCGTTCTGCGGGGAGGAAGACGCGCTGACTTGCGTCCGAAAGCACGGTGCCATCGAGAACAATCCGGCCGCCTGGAGGGCGCCGCAACCCGGCGATGACCTCCAGCAGCGAGGTTTTGCCGGAACCGGACGCGCCAAAGATGCCGGTGATGCGCGCGTCGAGGCGGCGGTCCACCTCGAGGGTGAAGGATAGAAGCGAAAGCTTGAGCTGTGAGATTTCGAGATTCACGGCGTCTTTTTGCGCAGCAGGACTTCACTCAGCCAAAGCGCACCGAAGGCCAGGGCGGCCGACAGCACCAGCAATCCCCACGCCTCATCGTCACGGCTGAGCTGGACCAGATGATAGATGGAAAGCGAAAGCGTGGCGGTGCGGCCCGGAATAAAGCCGGCCACCATGATGGTGGCGCCAAACTCTCCCAAGGCGCGGGCAAAGGCCAGCACGGCTCCCGCCATTAGTCCGCGCGCTGCCAACGGCAGCGTGATCGTCCAAAAAACCCGCCACGGACCCGCGCCCAGGGTGCGGGCCACCTGCTCCAGCCGTGGGTTTACGCTTTCAAGGGCGAGCCGGGCGGTGCGCACGAGCAGCGGAAAGGACATCACCGCCGTGGCGATCACGACCGCCCGCCAGGTGAAAACGATGTCCACGCCGAAAAGGGCTTCCAGCCAGCGGCCAAGCAGGCCGCGCCGGCCCAATAGTTTCAGCAATACCAAGCCGGTGGCCACCGGTGGCATCACCAGCGGCAAAGCCACGAGCGTCTCCACGATCGTCTTTCCGGGCCAGACCTTCCGGGCCAGCAACCAGCCGAGGGCAATCCCCGGCGGAAGGATGAGCAGGGTGCCGGTGGCGGCAACCCAGGTGGTAAACCAAGCAACCTGCCAGACTTCAAATGACACAGGAAAGGGATGAATCCAATTTCAAGGTTCGGTCAGGAAACCGTACTTGGTGAACACGGATTTGCCAGCCGGCGAGGTCAGGCGGGCGAGAAAGCGCGCGGCCGCCGCCGAATTCCTCGAGCCCTTGATCAGGGCCAGCGGATACGAGATGGGCGGACCTTTGCCCGGGGGGATCTCCAAGGCGATGCGCACCTTGCGGGAGATGAGGGCATCGGTCTTGTAAACGATGCCCGCGTCCACGTTGCCGCTTTCCACCGCGGCCAGGACCGCCCGGACATTTTCCGTGGGCACGGTTTTGCCGGCGATCAGCTCCCAGAGCCCTTCCTGCTGGAGATATTGCTTGGCATAGATTCCGGCGGGCACGGTCTGCGGTTCGGCCACCGCCAGCCGCTGCACCAGGGGCTGCGCGAGATCCCGGGCGGATGTGAATGGGAGGATGCAGTCGGCCGCGACCACGATGACCAGCGAATTGGAGAGCAGGCTGCAGCGTGTCGCCGGATCAATCAGACCGGCTCCGGCCAAGTCATCCATCTTGGCCTCGTCGGCGGAAAAGAACAGGTCGGCGGGAGCGCCTTCCTTGATCTGACGGGCGAGCGTGCTTGAGGCGCCGAGGTTGAGGCGGACGGTGTCGCCCGTGGCTTTCTCATGGAGGGAGGCGAGCTCGCGCAGCGCGTCGGAGAGACTGGCGGCGGCAAAGACATCGATCTCGGCGGCGGTCAGACGGGTCCAGCCCAAGGCCCCGGCCAGCGCCAGACCAGCCAGCTTGGATCCGGGCCAAAGGTGTTTCATGCGGAAAAAGCGGGACACAACCCCGGCAGTCTACGCAGAAGCGGCCCGCGCCGCGAGTTTCTCACGCAGATGGGTGCAGCGCTGCTTGGATTCACTGTTGCGCACGGCCATCATGTAGGCCGCAGGTTCGCCGACGAGGAACACCTTTTTTCGGCCGCGGGTGAGGGCGGTGTAGAGGAGGTTGCGTTGCAGCATGACGAAATGGGCCTTGAGCAGCGGAATGACGACGGCCGGATATTCGCTGCCCTGGCTCTTGTGGATGCTGATGCAGTAGGCCAGGGCGACATCGCCGAAATCGCCGCGCTCGAAAGCATGGCGCTCGCCATCGAAATCGGCGGTCAGAGACCCGGCTGCGGGGTCGACGGACACGACCGAGCCGATGTCGCCGTTGAACAGGCCCTTGTCGTAGTTATTGCGCAGCTGGATGAGCTTGTCACCGGGACGGAACTCCCCCGCGGCGGTGCGCAGGCCGCGGTGATGCGGGTTGAGCGCGGTTTGGAGTTGCTGGTTGAGATTGGCCACCCCGGCCACGCCCTTGTGCATGGGCGCGAGCACCTGCACATCGTTGACCGGATGGAGCCAGCGATAGTGTTGCGGGATGTACTCGGTGCAGAGCGTGAGGACCTTGTGCAGGCAGTCCTCCGCCGAGTCGGCGGCGATAAAGTGGAGATCGCTCCACGCCGGCATGTCCGCGAGCTCGCGGGACACAGGCGGAGGCTGCGGGTCGCCGGCGTTGATGGCGTGCGCCGTGGTGACGATCAGACTCTGGCCCTGCTGGCGGTAAATGACCGTGAGACGGGTGACCGGGATGGGCGAGCCATCGCGTTCGCCCGCGGCGATGAGATCCTTGAGCACGTTGCCGGCGCCAACGGACGGGAGCTGATCGATGTCGCCCACCAGGAGCAGATGGGCGCGGGACGGCACCGCCGCCAGGAAGGCCGCGGCGAGGCGGGCGTCGAGCATCGAGGCTTCGTCGACAATGAGAAAATCGGTGGCCAGCGGGGCCGACTCGTTGACGGTGAAACCGCCCTTGGCGGCGTCGAATTTCAGCAGGCGGTGGATCGTCGAGGCAAAGCCGCCGGTGGTCTCGGCCAGCCGCTGGGCGGCGCGGCCGGTGGGGGCGGCGAGATGCACGCGCACCCGCTTGGCCTTAAGAATGTCGACCAGCGCGCGCAGGATCGTGGTTTTGCCCGTGCCCGGTCCGCCGGTCAGGATGCTGAACTTGTGGGTGAGTGCATGGCGCACGGCGGCCGCCTGCAGCTCGTGGAACACGAAGCCGGCGCGTTCCTGCGCCCAGGCCAGGGCGGCCGCGACCTTGATCGACGGCAGACCCGACGCCACGTGCGTGATCCGCGTCACAACCGCGGCGATCTTCTGCTCCGCATGGTCGTTGCCGGGCAGTTGAAGAAAGGCAGCACCCGGCAGCGGATTTTCCGCGCCGGCGGGCTGGTGGCGGATCAGGTCCTTCGCCTGCACCAAGGCCTCGATCCGGGCGGTGATGCGCTCGGCGGAAGTCTGCAGCAGCTCGGTCGCAACGTCGCGCAGGTCGGCTTCCCGGTAGGCGGTGTGGCCGTCCTCCTGCAGCGTCTCGAGCGCGTAAAGGATGCCGGCATCGAGCCGGGGCGGGGCGTCGTTGGCAAAGCCGAGGTTGATGGCAATGCGGTCGGCGGTCTTGAAGCCGATGCCCTCGATCTCGCGTGCCACCCGGTAAGGCTCGGCCAGCAGCACCGGCCGGGCCTGTCCGCCGTAGCGGTTCACGAGCTTGACGCACTGGGAGGTGGTGACGCCGTAGGTCTGGAGGAAGATGTGGATCTCGCGCAACGCCCGCTGCTCGTCCCAGGCCTTCTTGATGGCGGTGGCGCGCTTGGGGCCGATGCCGGGCACGCGCCGCAGGCGCGCAGACTCTTCACTGAGCACGCGGAAGGTGTCGGCCCCGAAGGCATCGACGATCTTGTTGGCGTAAACCTTGCCGATGCCGGGCACGAGACCGCTGCCGAGGTATTTGCGGATCCCGTGAACGGACGCCGGCAGCTCGGAGGTGAAGGTCTCGACCTTGAACTGGTCGCCATGCTGGCTGTGGTGCGTCCACTGGCCGCGCAGATGCAGCGTCTCGCCGCACTGCGCCCCGGGCAGGGGGCCGACGATGGTCACCTTCTCATCGGTATCCTCGCGGCGGAATTCAGCGATGGTGTAGTGGTTCTCCTCGTTGAGGAAGATGATGCGCTCAAGGACGCCGGCGAGCGACTCGGAGGAGGAAGGTGCATTGCCCACAGATGAACACTGATAAACGCCGATTGCGGAAGGGAAAGCGCGGAAAATCACCGCCCCGGCGGCGACATCCGGATGAACGCCCGGCGTGGCAGGTACAACCGCGGCGAAAATACCTGACAGTTTCCGGAATCTGGCTTCATTGAATCATGACCAGAAAACAAAGGACCAGCGATGCCTATCTGCGCCCGATGTAATGGCAAAGGCACGATCGACTGCCCGCAGTGTGAAGGCCGGGGCGTGATGGAGGACGGCCAGCTCGAATCTCCGATTCTTACCGGCGTCCCGCGGAGTTCGCCCAAGTGTTCCGAATGCAAAGGCCGGGGGGTGATTGCCTGTCCCGACTGTGATGGATCGGGGGAGGTGGACGACAACGATGATTAGGCGTGGCAGTTTGACTCCGCGGTGAGCTCGCCTGAACCGGGCGACGGTCGCGCGCCTGGTCGTCTGGCCGGAGACGTAATCCTGCCCTTTGCGGCAAAGGGCCCCGCGTACAATCAGGCCGGGTCCTGCAAGCCTACTTCGAACGTTCCCCGGGCCGGCCGGCCGGCGGCAGTTGCAGATCGAAGGCGGCGCGCGCCAGCGCCGTCAGGTCGGGGTAGACATGTTTGGCCCCGACGGCTCGCAACGCCTCGGCGGAATGCGTGCCCGTCGTGACGAGGCAGCAGTGGAGACCGCCTTTGCGCGCGGTCTCGGCGTCGAAGGGCGAATCGCCAACCAGGCATGTGGTCGCAGCGTTGGCGCCGAGCGCAGCCAGCACGTGGGCGGTGAACCGGGGGTCGGGTTTGAGCCACGGCGTGTCGTGTGCTCCGAAAACGCCGCGAAACAGGGAGGCGATGCCGAGGTAATCGCACACCACGCGCGACGAGGTCCCGTGCTTGTTGGTGAGGACAGCCAGCGTGCAACCGTGCTGGTGCAGGGCGCGGAGCAACGCGTCGGCCCCCGGCATCAGTTCCACCCCGTCCAGCATCGTGCGGTCCCAAAACTCACGGTAGACCTTCAACGCCCGGGGCAGGTCGGCTGCGCGCACAAAGCGGCGCATGGCGTGTTCGAGGCCGCCGCCAATGGCCTGCCGGACTTGCTCGCGGGTGGGCGCGGGCAGGCCCAGTTGCGGCAGGGTGTGTGCATAACAGCGATGGATCGCTGGCAGGTGGTCGAGCAGCGTGCCATCAAGGTCGAACAATACCGTCCGGTAGCGCATAGTGCGGGAAGGAAGCCACGAAACACGCGGAAAAAACCGCCAGACGCAAGGCCGGTGCAATATTTGCCCGCGGGTACCGGCGCCGGCGGCGGGCGAAAAAATTCTGGTGAAGTGGGGGCGGACCGGTGAAAGTGCAGGCGATGAGTGCGGTGCCAACCCAAGCTCGCGCCGATGCCACCCGCGCCGGGGATAGCCTGGTGGTGCGTCTGGGTGGCGTCTGGCGCATTACCCGGCCGCTGCCGGCCTGGGCGAAGGTGCTGGCCCAGGCCGCCCACGGGGGGCCGGCGGACCGGCCGTGCGCGGTGCGGCTGCTCATGGACGAAGTGGAGCAGTGGGACAGCTCGCTGGTGCGATTTATCTACGAGGTGCAGGATTGGTGCCGCACGGCGGGTGCCGCCTGCGACACGACCGCTTTGACAGAGACGGTCCGTCACCTGGTGGAACAGCTGGCCCTGGCCCAGGAGCAGCATGTGCCGTCCGATCATTCCAAGGATTTCCTCACGAACGTGGGCCTGGCCGCGACCGACCTGTGGCGGCAGACCCGTGACTTTGCCGACTTTGTCGGCGAATGCACACTGAGCGGCATCGGGCTGGTCAAACGCCCGGGGCGTTTCCGCTGGCGCGACTGTTTCTCTGAAATGCAGCAGTGCGGCGCGATGGCGGTGCCCATTGTCAGCCTGAGCAGCTTTCTCGTCGGGCTGACGCTGGCCTACACCGGAGCGATCATCCTGCGCCAGTTTGGCGGTGACATCTGGGTGGCCGACATCGTCGGTCTGAGCACGTTCCGCGAGATGGGGGCGGTGATGACCGGCGTCGTCATCGCCGGCCGCACCGGGGCGGCCTTCGCGGCCCAGATCGGCAACATGAAAACCGGCGAGGAAATCGACGCGCTGGAAACGCTGGGCATTCCGCCGGTGGATTTTCTGGTCATGCCGCGGCTCCTCGCGCTCACGTTGATGACGCCGCTGCTCACGATGTATGCCAACGGTCTCGGCATCCTCGGGGGCATGATCGTGTCGGCCAGCGTGCTCGAGATTCCGCCCAGCGCCTACTGGATTGAAACCCAGAGCACCATCGACCTTTCCGATGTGAGCGTCAGCCTCATCAAAAGCGTCGTCTTCGGCATGCTCGTGGCGGTGGCCGGCTGCCTGCGCGGGCTGCAGGCCGAGCGCAGTGCGGCGGGCGTGGGCCGCGCGGCCACGTCGGCCGTGGTCACCAGCATCCTGTTGATGATCGTGGCCGACGCCATTTTCGCGGTGCTGTTTAACGTGCTGGGAATATGAACGCGACCCCCGAGCCGAAAACCGCGCCCCCCGCGATCGAGGTCCAAGGCCTCGCGTGCCGTTATGCCGACACGATGGTGCTCAACGGGGTCACGTTCACGGTGCGGGAGGGCGAGTTGTTTTTTGTCATTGGCGGCAGTGGCTGCGGCAAGACCACGCTCTTGCGGCATCTCATCGGGCTCTTGAAGCCGGCGCAGGGCACCGTCCGCTACTTCGGGGAGGATTTTACCGGCGCCGGTCTTGCGACGCGCCGCAACCTGCTCAAGACCTTCGGCGTGCTTTACCAGAACGCCGCCCTCTGGAGTTCCATGACCCTGCGGGAGAATGTTGCGCTGCCCCTGGAGCAGTATACCACGCTCAGCCGGCGGGAGCGCGATGAGATCGTGGCGCTCAAGCTCGCGCAGGTGGGATTGGCCGGGTTCGAGGACTACTTTCCGGCCGAGTTGAGCGGCGGCATGCGCAAGCGGGCCGGCCTCGCCCGGGCTTTGGCGCTGGATCCGCGCATCGTGTTTTTTGATGAACCGTCCGCCGGCTTGGACCCGGTCCTCTCGCGGAGACTTGACGAACTCATCCGGCAGATCCGTGGGACGTTCGGCACGACGATGGTCATCGTCTCCCACGAGCTGGCGAGCATCTACGCGCTGGCCGACCGTGTGATCATGCTTGATCGCGACGCGCAAGGCATCATCGCCGAGGGCCGGCCGCGCGACCTGGCCGCCACGAGCGACGACCCGCGGGTACAGGAATTTCTGACCCGCGGCGGGGAGGAGACCAAAACCGCATGAACCGGGCGGGCGCAACCAGTTGCTGGCGCTGGCCCCAGGGGAGACATTGGGCGTTGCCTCCCCCCGTTCTCTTCATTCCCTATAACCATCCGTTGCCGTGAAAACCAGGATCAGTCCCGCGGTGGTCGGTTTGTTCGTACTGGGTGCGATGCTGCTCGGGCTCGTCGCACTGCTGACCTTCGGCGGAGTGAATTTTTTTTCCAAGCCCCAGCGGTTTGTGGTCTACTTCGACGAGTCGATCCACGGTCTCGACTTGGGCTCACCCGTCAAGCTGCGCGGCGTGCGGGTCGGCCGCGTGACCGACCTCAGCGTCCGCTATGATGCCGCGAGCAACAAGTCCGTCGTGGCGGTGGTATGCGAGCTGAGCCGCAACATGATCATCGACGACAAGGGGCAGGCCATCGACGTCTCCGACCGGGCCGCGCTCCAGACGCTGGTCGACCACGGCCTGCGCGCCCAGTTGGGCGTCATCGGTCTCGCCACCGGCCTGCTCTTCGTCGAACTCGATTTCTACGATCCGCGTCAGTATCCGGCCGAAAGCCGGCTCACCGACGCTCCACGCATCGTGGTGCCAGCCGTGCCCTCGACGATCTCCGAGTATCAGGCCAGCCTCACGGAAATTCTTTCCGACTTGCGGCGCGTGGATTTCGCCGGCCTGTCGCGCAACCTGAACGCGCTGTTGACCACGACCAACCAGAAGCTGCAGGCCGTGGACACCGCCCGCCTGAGTGAACGCTGGGCCAAGGCGGCCGAAGCGGTGGAGTCGATGGCGGCAGACCCGGAAATCAAGAAGACCTTTGTCAATCTGAACGCCGCCACCGCCGACCTGCGGGCGTTGATCGCCAAGCTCGACACGCAGGTGCAGCCCGCCAGCGCCAAGCTGGCGCAGACGCTCGATGAAGCCCGCCAGGCGCTCGCAACCTTCAACGCCGCGGCGACCAGCGCCCAGCGGTTCATCGCGGCGCAGGGCGGGTTGGGGGAGGAGGCAACCAGGACGCTCGAACAGCTGCGCGAGGCAGCGGCGTCCGTCCAGCGTCTGGCCGATTTTCTCGAACGCAACCCCAATGCACTTATCACCGGTCGCAAACCGGAGTAGAGGACGGCTTGGTCACCACGAAGCATTGAAGGAGACAAAAATGAAACCCGTGAATCGCTGGCCCTGCTGTCTGCTGGCTTTTGGCCTTTGGTTTCTGGCGTCTGGCTGCAATCTGCCGATTCCCCAGGCACAGTCCGACCAGACGCGCTATTTTCTGCTCACTTCAGCCGGGATTTCCCCGGATACCTCCACGACGGCGGATTTGAAACGGTGGGTGGTGGGGATCCGCACGGTTGATGTGGCGGCCTACCTCCGCACGAGGTCACTGGCCGTCCGCTCCCACACCAACGAAATCATGTTTCTGGACTTCACCCGCTGGGGTGAGCCGCTCGACCAGGGCATTACCCGGGTGCTGGCGGAGAACCTGCAATCGCTCAGGAGCGTTGCACGGGTCTCCACGCCGCCGTTCCGGGCCGATGAACCAAGGGATTTCGAGGTCCTCATTCGTGTCACTGCCTGTGAGGGCACGACTGATGGCGGCGTGCGGTTTGCCGCCACCTGGCGGATTCTGGCCTCAGGGCCAGTCCCTGGCACGGTGGCTGAAGGCAGTTACACTGCCGCGGGGTTGCGCTGGGATGGGCATGACCACGGGCAGCTGGTCGCGAAACTGAGCGAGGCGCTGGCCGGGCTGAGTCGGGAGATCGGTGTAGCCCTATCGCGTCAGCCAGCCGGTTGATGCCGTCTGGCGAAGCACATCGGACCAAGAACGCACAAGCCTGGATCAGGCAGCGCACCCGCCGTGACGGGCTTTGGGATGTACCGCAGTCCAAGCCTGTAGCAATTGGAAGCGGGACCCGCATGTGTTTGACGGGTCCCGCTTGTCCCGGGCGTCCAGCCCGGCAGATCGTAGCGGCAGGGTGATGCTCCTGCCGGAGAACGGGCGGTCAAAGGATCGCCCGTTCGGCCTAAACGCTTGGACGGAGAGACAGATTATTCAGCCGTGACATAGTCCACATAAACCGACGACGACCCGCTCGCGTCTGCCGGAGCGAAGTACATCACGCCGATTTCCCGGACATTGTTCAGATTGGCGACACCGGCCAGCGACAAGGCCAAGGTGGTGGCACCGCTTGAATTGATGGCAACCGGGGTGCTGTTATACCATGTCCATCCGCTGCCCGTCTTGATATAAAGACAGGCGGCCATCCCACTGCCCATGTATCCCCAGGTCGCATGCTTGACGCGGGCTTTCAGATCCGCATAGCCGCTGAGATTTTGCGTGGCCGTGCGATACAAGATATAGGTTTTGTTACCAGCCGACAGATTGACGTCTGCTTTCAGCGTATAGCCGCGACTGACCCACCATTCAGTCACCGACCACGGTCCTCCCGTTACGTTCGATTTGTTCCAGGATTGGGTCGATCCTCCTTCAAAATCGTAGAGGATGTTAACCGGTTCGGTGATGCTCCCT
>JBAZMN010000004.1:0-16866 GCA_041649735.1 Opitutaceae bacterium
CGGCCCGCGGTACCCAGGCCGACTTTGCCCGGCTGCTGCGGCGGGCCACCGGTCTGCTGTCCCTGTCGTTTTTTGTGAGTGCAATCCTCAACTACACGCTGGCGCGCTACCTCCTGACGAGCCCGCCGGGCACCGAGGCTTTCAATCGCGAACTCGCCCAAATGCATCTGGTAAGCTGGCCGGTGATCGTGCTGCCGAGCATGGTGATGATGATGCTTGTGCTCTGGTGGCTGCTGCGCGGCATCACGGTGCTGACCGGACTGAAATTGGACGATATCTTCCGCGCACCGCCGGGAAAAAAGACCGCGGCCTGACGGAAGCGGCATTTTCCCAGTCCACGCCTTGCCCTGCGTCAGGTGGAAGACGAAGCATTGACGCACGGCCACACCTGCGGCATCTCCCCTCCAAGGCGTGCTTCCTACCCCATCCGGACCATGCCGCCGGCCGGCGCATTGCTTGCCCCGGGCGGCAACCCGGTCATCAGGCTTGGTCACCCGCCTGCAACTTATGCATACCCCTCCCCCCGTCGCCGCCCTGCCGCTGACTCCCAACACTCTGACGCTCCCCAAGGAGCGGACGTACTTCAACCTGGTCCTGATCTTTTCCATCCTGGTCTGGTTGCTTCTGGCCGTGAGCATCATCGGCCTGATTTACGCCGCGATTTTTGCCACGGTCTTCTGGCTGGCCAACGGCCTGATGGTCGCCCGCCTGCGCTCGGAGGCGGTCAAGGTCGACGAACGGCAGATGCCGGAACTCCATGCCGCCTTCCGCGAAGTCTGCGACCGGTTGGGGGTGACACCGGTACCGGCGCTTTACGTCGTGCAGGCGGGCGGCGCCCTCAACGCCTTTGCCGCGCGGCACGCCGGCCGGGGCTTTGTCGTGGTCTTCTCCGACTTCCTCGAGGCGCTCGGCCCCGATTCGCCGGAGCTGAAATTCGTGCTCGGCCATGAAATCGGCCACATCAAAAGTAGGCACATCCTGAAGCAGATCCTCCTGGCACCGGGCCTGTTCCTCCCGCTCCTCGGGCCGGCTTATCGCCGCTCTTGGGAGTCGTCGTGTGACCGTCACGGCACCTACGCCGCCGGCGACACCGACAGCGCGGTGCGCGCAATGCTGACCCTGGGCGGCGGCCGCGAACGCGGCCGCCGGCTCAATGCCGAAGCCTTCGCCAGCCAGCACCGGGAGGAGCGCGGGTTCTTCGTTTCGCTGCACGAGCTGATCTCGACTTACCCCACGCTTTCAAAGCGCGTCACCGACCTGCTGGCGTTGAAAAACGACGTGCCCGCCCGCCGCCCCGCCCGCAATCCCTTTGCCTATTTCCTGGCGATGTTTGTGCCGGGCGGAAACACCGCGGCCCCGGCCAACGCCCTGATTTTCATCGTCATCATCGGACTGCTGGCCGCGATGGCGATCCCCGCCTTCCAGAAAGTGCGCCAATCATCGATCGCCATGGCTTGCCGGAACAATCTGCGGCAGCTCAGCGCTGCCAGCGATCAATACGTCCTGGAAACCGGCCAGCAGCCGACCGAGATCACGGAACTGGTCGGTCCCGACAAATACATCAAGACCATGCTCGTCTGTCCCAGGGGCGGAACCTATGAACTGTCGCCCGCCGAGGGTCAGGATGCCCCGCGGATTGTCTGCACCGTCCACGGCTCGATGGAGGACTTGCAGCAGCAGTTCGAAGAATCCCGCCAAAAATAACGCGCCCGAATCCGGCGAGGTTCAGATGCCTGAACCGCCGCCGGGCCGGGTTCGCGGATTCCGCCGGCCTGGCTACCGCTTGCTCGGCGGGACGTAGTCGCGCTTCGTCTGCCCGACGTAAATCTGGCGCGGACGGTTGATGCGGCCCTTGGGGTTGGCGGCGACTTCCTTCCAGTTGGCGATCCAGCCGGGCATGCGGCCGATGGCGAACATCACGGTGAACATGTTTTCCGGAATGCCAATGGCGCGCATGATGAGGCCCGAGTAGAAGTCGACATTCGGATAGAGTTTGCGCGAAAGAAAATAGTCGTCGCGCAGGGCGGCCTCCTCAAGGCGCATGGCGATGTCGAGGAGGGGATCGTCCTTGATCCCGAGGCTGGCGAGCGCGCTGTAGAAGCTCTCCTTGATGATCTTCGCGCGGGGATCGTAGTGCTTGTAGACCCGGTGCCCGAAGCCCATGAGGCGCTTGTCGGCCTTGCCCTGCTTGGCCTGCTCGACGAATTTGGTGCCGTCGTCCCCCTCGGCATGGATGCTTTCGAGCATTTCGATCACCGCCATGTTGGCGCCGCCATGGAGCGGACCCCAGAGCGCGCAGACGCCGGCCGCGGTGGAGGCGAACAGATTGGCGCCGCTGGAGGCGACCATGCGCACGGTCGAGGTGCTGCAATTCTGCTCGTGATCGGCGTGCAGCAGCAGGAAAAGGTTGAGCGCCTGGGCGACCTCCGGCAGCGCGATGTAAGGCTCGTAGGGCGTCGAGAACATCATGTGCAGGAAGTTCTCGCAGTACGGCAGGTCGCGCCGCGGATAAATGTAGGGCAGCCCGCGGCTGGCCCGATACGAATAGGCGGCGATCGTCCGCACCTTGGAGATGATGATGGCGGCGGTCTCATCGTACGTCTCGAGGTCGCGCTGGTGGTCGTTGGTGGCCAGATGAGGGTAATAGCAACCCAGCGAATTCAGCATGGCCGAGAGGATGGCCATGGGATGCGCATCGGCCGGGAACCCCTCGAACAAGTGCTCCGTGCTTGAATGGATGGGCGCGTTTTCCGTGAGCAGCTGGGAGAACCGCTTGCGCTGGTCCGGGGTCGGCAGCTCCCCGTTGATGATGAGGTAGGCGGTTTCGATGAAGGAAGAATGCTCGGCGAGTTGCTCGATCGGGTAACCGCGATAGCGGAGGATGCCCGCCTCGCCGTCGATGAAGGTGATCGCGCTCTGGCAGGAGCCGGTGTTGCCGTAACCCTCATCGTAGGAGATGTAGCCGGTGTCGTTGCGGAGCTGGCGGATATCAACGGCCTTCTCGCCCTCCGTGCCGACGACGACGGGAAGCGGGTAGTCCTTGTTATCAAGCTTGAGCGTGGCTTTGGAAGACATGGGGGTAATAAAAGAGTGATTTGCTTTCCCGATGCAAACATAGTCCGCAGCCTGTTTTCGCCCCCCACGGGCGCCGGACCCGGCCTACCGGTTCGCCCGCCGGGCGGCGAGCTGGGCAAAATTCCGGTAGATCTGCAGCCCCTTGGCCTGGCTCTTCTCCGGATGGAACTGTGTCGCAAAGCAGTTCCCCCGCGCGATGGCGCAGACGAACGTCCCGCCATAATCACACTCCGCCAGCGCCAGCCGGCGTTCCGCCGGCACGACATAATAACTGTGGACGAAGTAGAAGGCTTCGCCCTCGGCACGGAGTCCGGCGCAAATCGCCGCATCGGGCTGCAGAAATCGCACCGTGTTCCAGCCCATATGCGGCACCTTGAGCTCCGGCGGCGGGCGGAATCGCACGATTTTGCCCGGAAAGATGCCCAATCCGGGTGTGCCGCCGCCTTCCTCCGAAACCTCAAACAACGCCTGCAGGCCGAGGCAGAGACCGAGGTAGGGCCGGTCAGCCGCGATCCAGGCCCGGATGGCGTCGTCGAAGCCGGTCTGCTTCAGGAATGCCATCGTGTCGACGATGGCCCCTTGTCCGGGAAACACGATGCCGTCCGCCTGCTTCATTTCAGCCGGCGAGGCGATGATGCGCACTTCCGCGCCGGCGGTCTGCAGCGCCCGGCTCACGCTGCGGAGGTTGCCCATGCCGTAATCGAGGACGGCAATGTATGGAGGTTTCCGGTTCACCGTTCACGGTTCACCGTTCGCATTCACAGTCGTGAACTGTGAACCTCGAACGGCGGACAAGTCACAGCTTCCCCTTGGTCGACGGCAGCCGGTCCGCCGCGCGAGGCTCGATCTGCGTGGCGGCGTCGAGCGCGCGGGCGAAACACTTGAAAACCGCCTCGACCACATGATGCGGCTCCTCGCCATAGACGAGCTGCACGTGCACATTGGCTCCAACCGTGTTGGCGAACGCCCGGAAAAACTCCTTCACCAGCGCGAGATTGAAGTCGCGCACAAACTGGGTCGGTGCGTTCACATCATAGACCAGGTGCGGCCGGCCGCCCAGGTCGATGGCCACGCGGGTCAGTGCCTCGTCCATGGGCAAAATGAAGAAGCCATAGCGCTGCAGGCCGATCTTGTCGCCGAGCGCGGCCTTGAACGCCTCGCCCAGCACCAGACCGACGTCCTCGACGGTGTGGTGATAGTCGACGGCCACGTCGCCCCGGGCCTTCACCTCGAGATCGAACAGGCCGTGCTTCGCGAACAGCGTGAGCATGTGGTCGAAGAACGGGATGCCGGTGTCGATCTTCGACAAGCCCTTGCCGTCCACCGTGAGCTTGACGGTGATGTCGGTCTCGGCGGTTTTGCGCGACTGGGTTGCTACGCGTGTTTTAGCCATGCCTCGAGGTTCTCCTGCAGGACGAGCATTTCCTCGTCGGTGCCGACGCTGATGCGGAGGAAGGAGGAGGTCAAGGCGTGGCTCCCGAAGTGCCGGACGAGGATCTTGCGGGCGCAAAGGTGATCGTAAAGCCCCCGGGCCACCTCCGGGCCGGTGCGCCCCGCACGATCCCGCGGTTCGGTGAACAGGAAGTTGGCCTGTGAAGGATAGGTGAACCAGCCAAGTTTGGTCGTCCACTGTTCATAGAGGCGATCCCGCGTCGCCTTGATCTTCCGGACCAGAATCGCGTAGTAATCGGGATCCCCCACGGCCGCCAGGGCGGCGGCCTGCGTGAGGCGGCTGACATTGTAGCTGTCCTTCACCCGGTCGAGCAAACCGATGACCTCGGGATGGGCCAGGGCATAGCCGGCGCGCATGCCCGCCAGGCAGTGCGACTTGGAGAAAGTGCGCACCACGCAGAGATTGGGATACAGCGTGACGAGCGCTGTGGCATCCTCCTCGGCGAAAACCGCGTAGGTCTCGTCCACGACCAGCAGCCCGCGGAAGCGACGCAGGATCTCCTCAATCTCCGCCCGGTGAAAACCGACCCCGGTGGGGGCGTTGGGCGACGTGAGCAGGAAAATGTTCGCCGACGACGCGGCGATGGCGTCCACCGGCAGCCGCATCGAGCGGTCGAAATCCAGCGGCAAGGCGCGGCCGTTCTGGATGCCGACCAGCACCGGATAGAGGGAATAACTCGGCAGGGTGAAGCCGGCCGCGGATTCCGATCCGCAAAAACCGCGGATCAGAAGATTGAGCACATCGTCGGCGCCGTTGCCGATGAAAACCCGGCCCGCCTCCAGCCCATGCAACCGGGCGACCGCCTCCCGCAGGGAGGTGCTTTGGGGGTTCGGATAAAGGCGCAGCGTGGCCCCATCCCTGCCGATCTCGCGGCGCAGGGCCTCGGCGACATGCGGACTGGGCGGGTATGGGTTTTCATTGGTGTTGAGCTTGATCCAGCCCGCTTCGCCCGGCTGGAGGCCGGGGGTGTAGGCATGGAGCCGCGCCACATGCGGCAGGGCGAGCGAGGTTGGATGCTTGGGCATGAGTGGAGAGGTTGGTCCGGGATCCTCCGGCTGGAGGACCCCCGAGCAGACGTCTATTGCATCCTGATCTCCACCGAGCGCCCGTGGGCATCGAGTTGTTCCATCGCGGCAAAGGCGGCGACCACCGGCGCGGCCCGACGCAGGCTGGTTCGGGTGTACTGCATGAGACTGGTGCGTCGCATGAAATCGGCCACCCGCAGTCCGCTGAAAAAACGGCCGCTCCGGCCGGTGGGCAGCACATGGCTGGGTCCGGCCGTGAAATCGCCGAGCGCAGTGGGAGTGCCGTTGCCGATCATGATCGCACCGGCGGTGGTGATCCTGCGGCACAGCCGGGAGACCGCGCGTTTCGCCACGAGCAGTTCCAAGTGCTCTGGGGCGACGTAATTGGCCACGGCGGCGGCCTGGTCGAGGGTATTCACCTTCACGGCGAGAAAACCGTCCGCAAGCACCCGGCGGACGATCCCGGCCCGGGCCGCGAGTTTAAGCTGCCCTTTGATCTGGGTTGAAATATCGGCCAGAATCCGCGCCGAAGTGCCCACAAGATAAATTTTCTCCTTGCCTGAACCGTGCTCGGCCTGGGCAAGAAGGTCGGCGGCGGCATAATCCGGGCGCGCGGTTTCATCCGCAATCACCATGAGTTCGCTGGGGCCGGGCAGGCCGCCGACACCCACGCGGCCGAACACCTGGCGCATGGCCTCGCAGACATAGGCGTTGCTGGGGCCGTAAATCTTGTCGACCGCCGGAATGCTCTCCGTGCCGTAGGCCATCGCGCCCACACCATAGACTCCGCCGATACGATAGACCTCGGTGACTCCGCACAAGTGCAGCGCGGCGAGCAGGGCATCCGCCACGTGTCCGGAGCGGCTGCAGGGCGTGAAGACGGCGATTTCGGGCACGCCCGCGACCTGCGCCAGCGTGACGGTCATCACGACAGTGGAGACCAGCGGCACCTGGCCGCCGGGAATATTGATGCCGATGCGGCGGATCGGGTCGTATTTCTCCCCCACCCGGGCTCCCTGACGGTTGTGGCCCATCCAGCCCTGCGGCTGGTTCTGGCCATTGCAGGCCTGCACGTTGCCACGGGCGAGTTCAAGGGCGATGCGATCGCGGGGCGGAAACGCCTTCGCGGCCCGGGCCAGTTCGGGCGGCTTGATCCGGAACTGTGGCGGCGTGAGTTTCGCGCCGTCGATGCGGGCGGCTTGATGAACGACGGCCGCATCACCGCGCGCCCGGACGTCAGCCAGAATGGCGGCCACCGTCTCCTGCATCTGGCGCGAAGGCTCCGCCCCCCGGCAAAACGCGGCCAGCCGGGAGTCAAAGTCACGAGATCCGTAATGAAGCGTGCGCATGGAAGTGAAACCGCTATGCGGTCTCCCGCCCTGCGTCAAAGCGTTTGGCAGGACTACCTGCGCAGGACGCTGGACGCTCCGCAGTCCTTTGGTGCGGCCGGGGGCCGGCTCGGAGCCGCCGATCTCAATGTGTCGCCGCCCGAGTCGACTGGGGAGGGGTCAGGGGCGGTACGGCGAAGACACTCTCCGGAAATACCTCGTTGAGGGTGATCTTGTCGAAAGTGATGACCACAGGGTTTTCAACGAGCTGACCCTTGGCATCGGTGGCTTTGCTGGCGGTCGTCACCTTCTGGGGAAAGCGCAGCCCATCGACCATGATCTCGCCCTCCTCCTTGATGCGATCCCCCTGATCCGTCTCGGTGAGCACAAGTTTGCCGGTGGCCGAGTCAAAATAACGATGGAAGATGATGCCGGGCTCATGGACGAAGGTGACCTTGACGACGGCAGTGCCATCGATGGTGGTCGGTCCGACGACCTGGACGCTGCCCCCGCGTTTTTCGATCCCCTTGAAAAAATTCAGGTTCTCCCAGGTGTTGGCGCGGAGTTTCTTGATGATCGCCGGGTCAAGCAGCGTCAGCTGCCAACGGCTTGGATCAGTCATGTCCTGGATGCGCTGCCAGCCGTCGTAATCGTCTAGTCCGGTGATCTCGGTGGCTGCCGGTGTGCTCCGGGTGATAAGCTGCTGATAGGGTTTCTGGAAGATGATATCGATGGTGAACTTGAGTGGTTTGGGGCCCTCCGGCGCCAGCTGCCGGGTTTCCATCGTGCCGACAAAATGCACTGATTTGACCGCACTGAGCGTGGCTTCGTCGCCGAGATAGGCGCGGGCTTTGCTGATGATCTGTTCGGCCGTCTGCGCCTGCGCGAGGGTAAGGCCACCCAGCCAGCCGGCAGATGCCACGAGGGAACGGATCAGAAGCGCGGGCTTGTTCATGATGAATCGGCTGACGGAATGAGACTTGTCCGCAGGGAAAATGTTCGCAACGGCAAAAAATCCCCTACTCCCATTCGATCGTGGCTGGTGGCTTGGAACTTACGTCAAAAACCACCCGGCTGACCCCGCGCACTTCGTTGGTGATGCGGCTCGAAACGTGTTGCACCAGGTCGTAGGGCAGGCGCGTCCAATCCGCGGTCATCGCGTCGATGCTTTCGACCACCCGGACGGCGATCACCCAGGCGTAGTTGCGTTCGTCGCCGACCACCCCGACCGATTTCACCGGCAGGAAGACGCAAAAGGACTGCCAGACTTTCCAATACCAGCCCGACTTCATCATCTCCTCTTGGAGGATGGCATCGGCGTGCCGGAGCACCTCGAGCCGGTCAGGCGTGATCTCGCCGAGCACGCGCACTCCGAGGCCGGGACCGGGAAACGGCTGGCGCCAGACAACCGCGCGGGGCAGCCCCAGCCGGGAGCCGACGGCGCGGACCTCATCCTTGAAGAGTTCGCGCAGAGGCTCGATCAATCGCAATTTCATGCGGGCGGGCAGACCGCCGACATTGTGATGGCTCTTGATCAGCGCCGCCGGATTATTGCCGATCGCGACGCTCTCGATGACGTCCGGGTAGAGGGTGCCCTGGGCGAGGAAGTCAGCGCGGCCGATCGATTTCAGCGACCGTTCGAACACTTCGATGAACGTGCGGCCGATGATCTTGCGCTTGTGTTCGGGGTCGGTCACACCCCGCAGGCGCCGCAGAAACAGCGTCGAGGCATCGACCACGCGCAGGTCGATGTGAAAATGCTTCTTGTAGAGGTCGACGACCGCCTCGCGCTCACCCTGCCGCAGCAGGCCGTTGTCGACGAACACACAGGTGAGCTGGCGGCCGATGGCCCGGTGGATGAGCGTGGCGGCCACGGATGAATCAACGCCGCCGCTGAGCCCGAGAATGACGCGGCCCCGGCCCACCCGGGTCCGGAGGTCCCGGATGGTGTGCGCAATGAAATTCTTCATCGACCAGTCCTGCCGCGCGCCGCAGACGCCGAGGAGGAAATTACGGATCACATCCAGGCCGCGCTCCGTGTGAAACACCTCGGGGTGGAACTGGATGCCGTAGAAATTGCGCTGCAAATCCTCGATGGCGGCAAAGGGCGAATTCTCCGTGACCCCGATGGCCTTGAAGCCGGGTGGCAGCTTGATGACCCGGTCCCCGTGCGAATTCCAGACCCGGAACCGTCGGGGCAGCCCGGCGAAGAGCCGGCCCGGCTTTTTGATGGTGAGCGTGCCATGGCCGTATTCGCGATGATCGCTCTTGGCCGTCCGGCCACCGAGCAGATGACCGAAGAGCTGGATGCCGTAGCAGATGCCGAGCACGGGCACGCCCAGCTCGAAAATACCGCGGTCGGGCAGCGGTGCATTCTTGGCGAACACGCTGCTGGGTCCGCCGGAAAGGATGATGCCAACGACACCGTCCTGCCTGAGCAGCGCCGCCGGCGTCGTGTAATGATAAATCTTGGAGTAAACCTGGCACTCCCGGACGCGGCGCGCAATGACCTGCGTGTATTGGGAACCGAAATCGAGGACAGCGACTGTCTGTGCCATATGAAGTTATGAGGGGAAGGCTCCTGGCGAGGCAATACCGAATAAGTCCGCGGCAATCGACAGCGGGCACCGGCGCGGGGCGGGGATCAAAACTTCAGCCGGACGTTGGGGTGCCCGCAGCGCGGGCAAGCCGCGGTCTCGGTGCCGGTTTTTGCGCTGTAGAGATGGCCGCAGCGGATGCAATGCAACGTGATCTTGCGCCGCTCCGTATCGTAGAGCGCATGGTCACGACGGTCGTAATAAAGCCAGACGCCAAAAAAGAAACCGAGCGCAAGCAGGCAGTAGGCGACGGCGCCGAGGGTGAGATCCATGGGACAGAAATGGCAGGAGAAACCGGATGCGGCCGGTATTCTCCCCCAAAGACATAGCGCCGCCAAGGGAGAAAACAAAAGGCACGCCAGGGGGGAAGCCCGGCGTGCCCTGAAAAATGGCCGCGCAAAAAGGAGGAAGAGCCCCGTTCAGGCCTTGGAGTCGCCGGCCGCCGGGGCCGGTTTCTCCGGCGCAGGCGCGCCCGCTTCGCCGGCGGCGGGGGTCGCTTCGGAAACCTTCTCGGCCTTCTTGGCCGGACCACGCTTGCCGCGTTTTTTATATCCCGGATCTTCCGCCCCGACCAGTTCGATCAGAGCCATTTCGGCGGCATCGCCGACCCGGCGCGGAGCGAGCTTGTAAATACGGGTGTAGCCGCCGGGACGCTTGGCAAACTGGGCGGCCTTTTCGTTGAAGAGCAGGGTGATGGCATCCTCGTCCCGCACCTTGCGCAGGGCATGCCGCCGGAGATGGATGGCATCCTTCTTTTCCGTGGCGGCCGCAGCCTGTTTGGCCTTGGTGATGACCTTTTCAATAAAGGGCCGCAAGGCCCGGGCCTTCACCAGCGTGGTTTCGATGCGACCATGGTGAATGAGCGCAGCCGCCAGATTGGAGAGCAGGGCCGCGCGATGCTCGCGGGTGACGCCGAGGGAGAGGCGATGTTTTTGGTGACGCATGAGTGAGAGGAAGTGCCAAGTTTCAAAGGGCAAGTATCAAGACCTGCCGCGCGGCATTGGCACCGGGTTTCGAGACTTGTTACTTGATCCTGGTTACTTTCGCCCGAAGGCGGCTCAGGCTTCCTTTTTGCTGTCGAGGAGACGCTCGTCGAACTTCATGCCGAGCGAGAGGCCGAGGGCCTCGAGCTTCTCCTTGATCTCGTTGAGCGATTTCTTGCCGAAATTGCGGTATTTGAGCATCTCCTGCTCGGTCTTCATCGCGAGCTCGCCGACGGTAGTGATGTTGGCGTTGTTCAGGCAGTTGGCGGCACGCACGGAAAGCTCGATCTCGTTGACCGACATGTTGAGCAGCTTGCGGAGCTTGTTCTCCTCTTCGCTGACCGTGCTCTGCTGGCTCTCAAACTCATAATGCTCCTCGCTCACACGGTCGAACACGTCGAGGTGATGCTTCAAGATCGAGGCCGACTGCTTGAGGGCGTCGTCGGGCGTGATGCGCCCGTCGGTCCAGATTTCGAGGATGAGCTTGTCGTAATCGGTGATCTGGCCGACGCGGGTGTTTTCGACCGTGTACCGGACAAGGCGCACCGGACTGAAGAGCGAATCGATCGGGATGACGCCGATGGGCTGTTCCTCCTTCTTGTTGTTTTCGCCCGGGCAGTAGCCCCGGCCGGTCTTGATTTCGATCTCGGCCTCGAAGGGGCGGTTCTTGTCGAGCGTGCAGATCAGCTGGTCGGGATTGACGATCTGGATGGCCGCATCGGCCTGGATGTCAGCGGCCGTGACCGGGCCTTCGCGGCCGGCCTTGATGTTCAGCCGCACGGGCTCCCGTTTCTGGGAGATGATCAGGATCTTTTTGAGGTTGAGGACGATGTCCGTGACGTCCTCGACCACGCCCTCGATGCTCTGGAACTCGTGCTGCACGTTCTCGATCTTGATCGAGCTGATCGCGGCCCCCTCGATGGAGCTGAGCAGCACGCGGCGGAGGGAGTTGCCGATGGTATGACCGTAACCGGCTTCGAAGGGCTCGGCGATGAACTTGGCGTAAGTCGGGCTGGAGCCTTCCTCAACCTTGGTGAGTTTGTTGGGCAGTTCGAACTTTCCGAGGCGTTTGGGCATGGCAGAGGACTAGTTTAAGGGTTGGGACGTAAAATTGAAACCAGGCGGGCTTAGAAGCGGCTGTAGTATTCGACGATGAGCTGTTCGTTGATGCTGGGCTCCATTTCATCGCGTACCGGCAGACGGACGACGGCGGCCTTGAGGGCCTCGGCATTGAGCGAGAGCCAGCCCGGGACAACGCGGAGGCGGTTCTCTTCGAGGCCGCGCGTGGCGATCTGGCGCGAGGAGGAGGCGGGCTTCACTTCGATCTCGTCGCCCGGCTTCACGTTGAAGCTCGGGATGTCAACCTTGCGGCCGTTGACGCGAACATGGCCGTGATTGACGAACTGGCGCGCCGCGGCGCGGGTCTTGGTCAAACCGAGATGGTAAATGACGCTGTCGAGCCGGGTCTCGAGCAGCTGCAGAAAACGCTCACCCGTGATGCCGCGCTCCTTCTTGGCAATCGCGAAAACGCGGCGAAACTGACGCTCGAGGAGACCGTAGATGTAGCGGGCCTTCTGCTTCTCGGAGAGGCCGACGGCATACTCCGACATCTTGCGGCGTGATTTGGGACCGTGCTGGCCGGGCGGAAAATTACGCCGTTCAAAGGCCTTGCCGGAGCCAAGGATAAACTGGCCGAAGCGGCGGCTGATGCGGGTGGAGGGACCGGTGTAGCGGGCCATGATGAATAAATGGGTCGAGGATCGGAGAGGTTAGACGCGGCGGCGCTTGCGCGGGCGGCAGCCGTTGTGCGGCACGGGGGTCACGTCGACGATGGACGTGACTTCAAGGCCGATCGCCTGCAGGGCCCGGATGGCGGAGTCCCGGCCGAGGCCGGGGCCGCTGACGCGGATCTGCACATCCTTGAGGCCGTGCGCCATGGCGTTGCGCGCCGCATCCTGGGCGACGATCTGGGCGGCGTAGGCGGTGGATTTGCGCGAACCGCGGAAGTTGCATTTGCCGGCACTGGACCAGGCGATGACATTGCCCTTGAGATCCGTGATGGTGACGACGGTGTTGTTGAACGAAGCCAGGATGTTCGCGAGGCCGGTGGTGATATTTTTCGACCCCTTGGCCCGGCGGACCTTGATCTCACCCAATTCCTCCTTGAGCAATTCCTCAGCAGTGGGCTGCTTGGCAACACCACCCACAGTTTCCACCGGCTTATCGGAGGGTGCGGCGACAGGAGCCGCCGATACCGGCGCGGGCGAGGCCGATGCCTCTTTTTCTTTTTTCCCACCCTTGTCGGCAGGAGAGGTCTTGGGGCCCTTTTCCCGGGCAGGCTTCTTTTCAGCAGCCTCCACCTTGGCGGGAGCCTCGGCAGACGCAGGTGCGGCCTCCTTTTTGGGGGCCTTTTCCTTTTTCGGAGCGGACGGGGACTTTTCTTCAGCCATGGCGGGGATTAAACGGGCGTTTCGGCTTTTTGCTTCGTGACACCGACGGTCTTGCGCGGGCCCTTGCGGGTGCGGGCGTTCGTGCTGGTGCGCTGACCGCGGACGGGCAGGCCCTTGCGGTGGCGGACACCGCGGTAGCAGTTGATGGCCTGCAACCGCTTGAGATTGGCGGTGATGTCCCGCCGCAGATCGCCTTCAACCACCCATTTCCGGTCGGTGATGATATGGAGGATCTTGTTCAATTGCTCCTCGGTGAGATCCGAGGCGCGCATGTTGGGATCAAGGCCGGAATCCTTGACGATGAGATCGGCCCGGGCGGGGCCGATGCCGTAAATGTAGCGAAGCGAGAAGGCGATCTTCTTCTTCGGTGGGATTTCGACACCAAGCAAACGTGGCATGGGAAAAACGGGCAGCGGTTAATTGCGGGTTGAAAGGGAGGGAGCGGCGGAAGTCTGGGAAAGGGATGACGGGAGTGGTGGGGGAAGTGTGAGAATCTCGGGATTCTTTTCAGTCGTGAGCACGGTGTGTTCGAAATGCGCGGAAGGGAGGCCGTCTGCCGTGACGACGGTCCACCCATCTGCGAGGGTCTTTACCTGATGGGAGCCAAGATTGACCATGGGCTCGATGGCGAACGTCATGCCGGGCTTGATCTTCTCCCCGGTGCCGCGGCGGCCAAAGTTGGGAATCTGCGGCTCTTCGTGCATCGAGCGGCCGACTCCATGTCCGACCATCTCGCGCACGACGCCGAATCCCCGGGCCTCGACATAAGCCTGGATGGCATGGGAGATGTCGCCGATGCGGTTGCCGACCTGGGCCTGACGGATGCCGATGTGCAGCGCCTCCTCGGTGGTTTTCAGGAGCTCCGCGACCCGGGGGGGAATGGGTCCGACGGGCATGGTGATCGCATTGTCGCCGATGTAGCCGTTGTATTCGACGGTGACATCCAGGGAGATGATGTCGCCTTCGCGGAGGATCCGCTTCAGCGAGCCGATGCCATGAACGACCTCTTCATTGACCGAGAGGCAGGTGTAGGCCGGGAAACGCCGGGAACCGATCTGGTAGCCGTAATCCGCGCTGCGTGCGCCATAGCTGGCGATCAATTCTCGCCCGGCCTGGTCGAGGTCGTAGGTGCTGATGCCCGGCTGCACAAGCGCCCTGAGGCGGTGCAGCACTGTCGCGGCAATCGCGCACGCTTCGCGCATGCGCCCGATGGCTTCCTTGTCTTTGATGGGAATCATCGGGTCGGAGCGGGCTCCCGCAGGAGCCCCAGCGTGCGGTAATGTTCGACCACCGCCGATTGGGCGGCGGGCTCGGCGCAGAGGCAGCTGGTCAGGGCCTCTTCGCGGGCTTCGAGCCATTCGTCGAACACGCGGGCATGGAGCAGCGTAGCCGGGAATCCTTCCAGGAGGAATCCCGCATCGGGTTTGCGCGCCCAGAACCACTTGCGAAAGATCGCGAGCAGGGTCTGGTCGGGCACGGCGGCGCCGTGCTGGCGCGCCTGCGCAGCCTGTTGGCCGAGCGGCGTGCGTCGGCAAATCTCCTGATGCACAAGAGTTTCAGGAGAGACGTGCTCTATCTTCAAAGAACGGGCCTCGGCGGCCGGACGCGCGGAGGGCACGCCGGTGGCACCGAAGTACAGAAGCTTCGCCCCGACCGGGTGGTCAGACGGCGAAAAGGTGTGGGGAATGGCAGGCATTTCCCGGAAAGTAAAGACTTAAAGAACAAAGTGGCGGATCACCCAAGTGATGATGCCCACCAAGAAGATCGCCCCCAGCCAGAACCAGAGAACGCCGACGGTCTTGATGTCGGCGGCCTCGCCGATGGCCGAGGCGACGGCCGTGCTGCGGGCGCGGATGCGTCCCTTGCGCAGGAAGCCGTCGTAGTGCCGCTGCAGCAGGAAGGTTTCCAGCTGCCGCATCGTGTCCAGCAGCACGCCCACGGTGATGAGCATGCCGGTGCCGCCGAAGAAATAAGCGATGCGCTGCGGCACCTTGAATTCGAACAGCAGGACATCAGGCATCACGGCGATCAGGGTCAGGAAAATAGCCCCGGCCAGCGTGAGCCGCGTCATGATGAAGTCGAGGAACTGGGCCGTGGGTTCACCGGGGCGCACACCGGGAACGTACCCGCCATACTTTTTCAGGTCGTCGGCGATCTGGATGGGCTTGAACATGACCGACACCCAGAAGTAGCTGAAAAACAGGATGAGAATCGTGTAGCCGGCGTAATACACCACGTGGCCGCGCAGGAGATTGCTGGCAAACTCGCTGAGAAACTTGAGATTAAACGCGGCGCCGAGCTGGGAAATGATCTGCTGCGGGAAAAGCAGGATCGCCGCGGCAAAGATCACCGGCATGACGCCCGAGTAGTTGACTTTGAGCGGGAGAAACGAGCTCTGGCCGCCATAGACCTTCTGGCCAACCACCCGCTTGGCATACTGCACCGGAATCTTCCGCTGGCCCTGCGTGATCATGATGATGCCCGCGATCACGACGACGAACAGTACGAGCATGATGAGAAGCTGGGGCATGCTGATGGCCTGCACGCCGACGGGGGCGAGGATCAGCGTCTTGAGGGTCTGGGCCGCGCCGGGAATGTCGGCGAGGATGCCGATGGTGATGAGCAGCGACACGCCATTGCCGATGCCGCGCTGCGTGATCTGCTCGCCCAGCCACATGAGCAGCAGCGTACCCGCGGTCATGAAGACGACCGAAGTCGCCAGGAACCAGCCCTTGTTGATGAGAATGATCTCGCCGTAGACATTGACGTCGTAGCCGGAGAAGAGCCGGCCGGGGTTCTCGAGCGCCATGATCAGCAGCGCGCCCTGCACCACGCAGATGAGCACCGTGGCGTACCGCGTGTACTGCGTGAGCTTCTGGCGTCCGACATCGCCTTCCTGCTGCAAGCGGCTGAGGGAGGGCACGACGGCGGTCATCAGCTGGAAAATGATCTGCGCGCTGATGTAGGGCATGATGCCCAGCGCGCACACCGCGCCCTTCACGAGCGCACCGCCGGTGAACATGTTGTAGAGGCCCATCAGGGCGCCGCCGGCGCCGCCAACCTGCGCCGTGAAAAAGTCCTGCAAGGGCTTGGGATCGAGCCCGGGCAGCGGAATGTGCGCGCCCACCCGTGAAATGAACAGCAACGCCAGCGTGTAGAGAATCCGCGAGCGGAGCTCGGGGATTTTCATCGAATTGGTGAAGGCGGAGAGCATGGAAGGGAGGGAAAACGGGGACGGCCGAAACCGGAGCCCATCAGCCGGGCGTTACGCGGCGACGATGGCCTGTCCGCCGGCCTTCTCGATCTTGGCCTTGGCGGAATCGGAGAATTTGCTGGCGGTGACCTTGAGCGCGCGGGCAATTTCACCCTCGCCCAGCACCTTGACCAGGGCGACACCACGACGCACCAGCCCACGCTCGGCCAGCACGGCAGGGGTGACTTCGGTGACGGAGGCGTCGAGCCGGGCCAGGTCGCCGACGTTGACAACCTCGTATGCGAGGCGGAAACGGGCCTGATTGAAGCCGCGCTGCGGGAGCTTGCGGTACAGCGGCATCTGGCCGCCCTCAAAGCCGGGACGGATGGAGCCACCGCTGCGGGCCGTCTGGCCTTTGCCGCCCCGACCGGAGGTCTTGCCATGGCCGCTGCCTTCGCCGCAGCCGACACGCTTGCGACGGTGGATCGCGCCGGGGACGTTCTTGAGTTCGTGGAGTTTCATGGGCGTCTGGAATGATGACTGGCAGGACTCAGGCCGGAGCAGAGGCGTCGGCCCCGCCGGCCGGGGATGAGGTTTCAACCATGGCTGCGGAGGGCGTGAACGTCTGCAGCGAGGCGCAGCTTGCGCAGGCCGTTGAGCGTCGCGTGGACGACTGCGATATGGTTCTTCGAACCCATCGATTTGGAGAGGATGTTGCGGATGCCCGCAGCCTCGAGGACGGCGCGAACCCCGCCGCCGGCG
>JBAZMN010000005.1:0-16400 GCA_041649735.1 Opitutaceae bacterium
CATGGAGAACACCACCGCGGCGTCGCTCCTGCCCTATGTGGCCCCGACCGCGCTCGCGCCGCTGATCGTCGCCATCCTCATCGACGCCGGCTCGGCGATCTTCACGGCGCTGCTCATCTCGATCTTCACCAGCGTCATCTACGGCAACCGGCTCGACCTGCTCGTCATCACCTTCCTCGCCTCGATGGTGGGCATTTTCGCGTGCCGCGCCATCCGCCGGCGCAGCCGGGTCGTGCGTGCGGCCGGCCTCGGCGGCCTCACCGTCGCGTGCTTCGCCGCCCTCATCGGCATCGCCGACCAGCTCCCCTTCCTCGTCGTGATCCGGCAGATGGCCGCCGGACTCTTCACCGGCCTGCTCACGGGGGTGGCCGTGGCCGGGTTGCTGCCGGTCCTCGAGGGCCTGTTCAAGCGCACCACCGACATCACGCTGCTGGAACTGACGGACTACAACCATCCCCTCCTGCACCTCATGCAGATGGAGACGCCCGGCACCTATCATCACAGCCTCGTGGTCGCCAACCTCGCCGAGAATGCCGCCAACGCCATCGGCGCCAACCCGCTCCTCTGCCGGGTCTGCTCGCTGTTCCACGACATCGGCAAGACCACCAAGCCCGAATATTTCGCCGAAAACCAGCGCGAGGGCGTGAACCCGCACAACGAGCGCAGCCCGTCGTTCTCCGCCCTCATCATCAAAAGCCACGTCAAGGAGGGCGTGGATCTCGCGCTCAAGCACAAGCTGCCCAAGGCCGTGATCGACGTGATCCAGCAGCACCACGGCACCACGCTCATCCAGGCCTTCTACCAGCGGGCCCGGAGCGGCGAAGTCCATCCGCCGGCCGGCGGCAGCACCCCGCCCCTCCCCGCCGCCTCGCGCGACCCCTTCCCGCCCGGACTCGAGACCCGCGTCTGCGAAACCACCTACCGTTACGACGGCCCGAAGCCGCAGTTCAAGGAAAGCGCCATCATCATGCTGGCCGACGGGGTCGAAGCCGCCACGCGCTCACTCCGCCGGGTGACGCCGCAGCACCTCGGCGAGCTCATCGACCAGATTTTCAAGAGCCGCCTCGAGGACGGCCAGCTGGACGAGACGCCGCTGAATCTCGCCGAGCTCGCCCAGATCAAGAGCAGCTTCACCTTCACCCTGCTCAACATGCTCCATGCCCGCGTGGCCTATCCGCCCGCGGCGGAAAAACCCGAAGCCCGGAATGCCCCCAGGAAATCGGAGCAGGGCGCGGGGTAGCGGGACCGGAGGCCGGAGGCCGGAGAATGGAGGCCGGCATCGGCAATCCGGTTCACCACGGCCGCTCCGCATCTACAACGGCTATCCGCGGCTGCGTTTTGACCGCCGGGCTGTCATGGACGTCTTCCGTCTTCTTGACGCATCTGCAGACGTAATTGTCGGTTTCAAAGTTCTCCCGCCTTCCGTCTCCCGCCTCCGGCCTCCGATTTCGCCCGGCGTGCCGGCCGGCGAACTCTCGATCGCTTTTCTCACCGATGCCGCCCTCGCCCGCCTCCACGCCCGGTTTCTCGATGATCCGTCGGCAACGGACGTGATCACTTTTGCCGCCGTTCCGGCGTCCGGCCTCGCGGGCGAAATCTGCGTCTCCGCCGACACCGCCCGCACCTTCGCCAGGAAACACAGACGTGATTTCTCCGCCGAGCTGACCCTCTACCTCGTGCACGGCTGGCTGCATCTTGCCGGCCACGACGATCTCGCGCCGGCCCGGAAAAAACGCATGCGCGCCGCCGAGGCCCGGGCGATGCGGCGGCTGCGCGCGGCGGGAAAAATCCCCCGCTTCCTCTTCACGGCTTCGCCGCGCGGCGGATCTTGATGCGGTTCGCGCACAGCTTCGATGGGGAGAGGCGGCTTCGCCACAGCGACATGTCAACTATTGGTTGACATGTCGCTGTGGCGACGGTGCGCCGAGACACACTGCGGAATGCGGCGGAATATGGATAAGGCCGGCCGGCCCGTCGCTCCGCGTCCGCTCAATATCCGGTGCGCTGCGCGCCGTCCGGCGTGAAATGCAGCACCGCCGGCACCTTTTCGCGCGGAGTGAATTCCTCCATCGCGGTGCACGTCACCTCGGTGGCGTCGGCCGCCACAAACCGCGCGCGAATCTCCACGTAGTCCCGGAAAAATCCCAGCGGTGTGACCGGCACGGCGACGCGCACCGGCGCCTTTCCCACCGGCCGGCCTTCGACCACGATGATCGCGCCCGGGGGCGCGGATTCGACGAGCAGCATCAGCTCGGAGACCGGCGGAGGATTTTCGCTCGTCCCGGCGGAGGGCGCGGCGGCGGGCGGTGCGATTTTTGACTCCGGCACATGCCCCCGATCGGTAGCCGGCGCAGTTGCAGCCGGGGGCGCGGAAGGCGTTTTTCGCATGGTGGCGCAGCCGGCCAGAAACAACAGACCAAGAACTAATCCGAAGCGATGCACTGGTAGGAACGAGCTTGCTCGCGATGACCGCGGCTCCGCTATCCGCTGATAGACCCGGGGCACGTTCACTGGTTCGCCATCATTATGTGCGCGTCAGCCGGTGAGGCCGCTGACCTTCCGGGCCCGGGCCAACACCTTGCCGGCCACGGCCCGGGCGCGTTCGGCGCCCTCGTGCAGTACCTGCTCGACGTAGTCGCGGTTGGCCGCCAGCTCTGCGCGCCGGGCGCGGGCGGCGGCGAAATAATTCCAATAGTGTTCGAAAAACGCCTTCTTGAGATCGCCGTAGCCGAGGCCGCCGGCCCGCAGGCGGTTCTCCAGGTCCGTGGCCGTGTCCTTGGGCGCGACGAGCTTCAGGAGCTGGATGACGATGTTCTTGTCGGCATCGGGCTTCGGCTCCTGCGGCGTGCGGCTGTCCATGACGATCGACATGATCCGCTTTCGCATCGCCTTTTCCTCGCCGAAAATCTCGATGGTGTTGCCGTAGCTCTTGCTCATCTTCTGGCCGTCGGTGCCGGGCACGGTGGCGACCTCCTCGCGGATGGCCGGGTCGGGCACGACGAAGGTCTCGCCGTAGGTCTGGTTGAACTTGCTGGCGATGTCGCGCGTCATCTCGACGTGCTGCTTCTGGTCGCGGCCGACGGGCACGAGATTCGAGTCGTAAAGCAGGATGTCGGCCGCCATCAGCACCGGGTAGGCAAAGAGGCCGAAGTTGGGCGCGATGCCCTTGGCCAGCTTGTCCTTGTAGCTGTGGGCCCGTTCGAGCAACCCCATCGGCGTGAGCGAGCCGATGATCCACGTCAGCTCCGTCACCTCGGGCAGGTCGGACTGCCGGAAAAACACGCTCTGCTTCGGATCCAGTCCGCAGGCCAGGAAATCGAGGGCCACGCTGAACGCGTTGTGGCGGCGCTCGGCGGCGTCGGTGAGCGACGTCATCGAATGATAGTCGGCGATGAAATAATAGCACTCGCCGCGTGCCTGCAGCTCGATGGCCGGCTTCATCATGCCGAAGTAGTTGCCGATGTGCAGCGTCCCGGAGGGCTGGATGCCGGAAAGGATCCTCATGGTCTTGGGCTTGGTCGTGTCCATCTTGCCTCCGCCGGATGCCGCGGAGACTTCCGAGCAAGCGTCAGCACGGCGGACCCGGCAAGTTTTTAATCCGGCCGCGCCTCGTCGGTCACGGTGGAGCGCACGCGGCCAATGCGGCCGGCGGGCAGGTAGCCGCCAAAGGCGATGGCCGGCATGACGAGCGCACGCTTGCCGAGCAGGGTGCCGGGGTTGAGCACGGCGTTGCAGCCGACCTCCGCGTCGTCGCCCAGGATGGCGCCGAACTTGCGCAGACCGGTCGGGTGCAGGGTGTCGCCCTCACGCACCAGCACATCGCGGTGATCGAGCCGGTAGTTGGAGCAGATCGCACCGGCGCCCAGGTGGGCCCGGTTGCCGAGGATCGAGTCGCCCACGTAGTTGTAGTGCGGCGTGGCCACGCCGTCCATGAGCAGGCAGTTCTTGTACTCGCAGGCATTGCCGAGCACACAGTCCTCGCCGATGATGACGTTGCCGCGCACAAAGGCGCCCGGACGGATTTCGGTACGGGCTCCGATATAGACCGGTCCGATGATCGTGGCGTAAGACGGCAGCCTCACCGTCGGGTGAATCCACAAGGAGCCTTCAGTTTGCACGCCGGGTGGCAGTGCTGGCACCGGGACATCGAAATGAAATCCCTCAAGGGCCGGGCCGATGCGTTTCAACCACTCCCACGGCGGAAGGTCGGCGGGAAAGTGCGTCGCGAAAATCGTCAGCGACGGCGGCAGCGTGAAGAAATCGGCGGCTTTCAACCCCGCCACTCAAACCGGCTTGGGGCCGCCGGCCAACAAAAAAGCCGCCGGAGTCCGGCGGTCTGAATGCAACCATGGTTTGGCCTCGCGCGTTTGCCGCACCCGGGCCACGTCCGTTCGATCAACCCGCTCTTGGATGCCCATCGCGAGTCGCAGACGACCGTGGTTCGTTTGCCGCGGCCGCCTCACGTCACCCGTCTTATTTCTGCTGCTCGTCGGCAACCGGCCTGTCCGGACCGTTGCCGTACTTCTGTAAAAACGCTTGAATCAGCGTCTGCTTCGGCATCTGGCGGGCGGTAAAGCTGCAGTTGCGGACGATCGCTTCAAACACGCGGTTGGCGATCAACCGGTGCCCCAGGTCGTTGGGATGAACATGGTCTTGGTCGACCACCCAGTCCACCCCCTTCTCCGCCGCGTACGCGTCGGCCAGGATCAAGCCATTGTCCTCCGCCAGCTGCTTGATGACCAGGTTGTAGATGTCGGTGACTTCGTAATTGCTCTCCGCCATGTGCGTTCGCACATCATCGTAGAACGGCGCGTGCATATAGTAGATCGTGACGATGACGATGGTGGGATTGATTTTGGCGCGGATGCGATCGATCAACTCCTGGTAGGCCCGGCGGAAGGTTTCGGAGGGCGTGCCGCCCCGGGAATCAGTCAGCCCATAGGCGAGGAACACCAGGTCGGGCCGGTAGCGAATCAAGTCCGCGTCCAAGCGCTCCAGGGCCGACGGCTTGGTCGAATACGGGTAGGCCGGGCAGGCGGGCGTCAGCACGTTGTTGCCGATGCCCGAATTGATCAGCTCGATCTTCTCCCCTTGAAATTCCTCGAGCAGGCGCACGACCTGGTTGACCCAGCACTGGTCCTTGGAGGAAGCGGAGTAGCCCCAGGTGATGCTCTCGCCCAGCGCCACGACCCGTTTGACGGGATCGGCGCGCAGATCCTTGTGCGGGAGTGGAACCGTGGGTTTCTTGGCGGGCAAGGTCCCTTGGACGGCCTCGCCTGGAGAAACCCCGGCGGTTTCCCCGGCCACCGGGGCGATGGCTGCCGCCATCAGCGCCAAGAGAGCCAGGATCCATCTGCTCGGGTGAATGCTCATGGGGTAACTTCCTTCGCGTTGATGCCACCGAGGGCATTTTTACCGCCCGCGGCGGTAAAAAAAGTGGAGCGGGCGAAGAGACTCGAACTCTCGACGTCCACCTTGGCAAGGTGGTGCTCTACCAACTGAGCTACGCCCGCGAAAAGGAAGGTGGGACTATGATTTCGGGGTCCCCGCCGTCAACTGATATTTTGGTGGAAGCGGCGGCCAAACGCATCTTTCCGGGTTGCGGGAGATACGGCGCCTTGTCCGCGCCGGCGACGAGGACGTCACCGCTCCAAGCGGCCACATCCATCCAGCGCTCTCCGCTTGCCGCCTTCAGGCCGCCGGGCCTAGCCTGCCGCCGCATGCTCCGCCTGACCGCCCTTTACGTCTATCCCGTAAAATCCTGCCGGGGGCACGCCGTGAACTCGGCCGAGGTGGACGCCCGCGGACTCGTCGGCGACCGGCGTTTTCTCGTCGTCGATGCCGGGGCCGCTTCCTGACCCAGCGCACGCTTCCCCGCATGGCCCTCATCGAAACGGCGCTGACTCCCGACACCCTCGTCCTGTCATCGCCAGGCCATGGATCTGTTTCCGTTCCGCTTGCCCAAAACCTGAAGCCTCAGGCCTGCGAGACACGAAGCGTCGTGATCTGGAAGGACACGGTGACGGCCGACGACTGCGGCGACGAATCCGCCGCCTGGCTCAGCGATTTTCTCGGCCTGCCCTGCCGCCTGGTGCACACCGGCGCAACCTACGCCCGCCCGGTTCCCGCGCACAAGGTGCCTTCGACTTTCGACCTTCGCCTATCGGCCGGGCACGAAGTGTCCTTTGCCGACGGCTTTCCCTTTCTTGTCATTGCGGAGGAGTCGCTTGCCGATCTCAATGCGCGGCTCGCCGCACCGCTGCCGATGAACCGCTTCCGGCCCAATCTCGTCGTGGCCGGTGGCGCGCCTTATGCCGAGGACTCGTGGGGCCGGTTTCGCATCGGGGGCCTGGTGTTTCACGGCGCCACCCGCTGCGGCCGCTGCGTCGTCACGACCACCGACCCGCTCACCGCTGAACGCGCACAAGAACCGCTCCGCACCCTGGTCACCTACCGGCGCGACGCCGAGGGCAGCGTCATGTTCGGCCGCAACCTCATCCACGAGACCAAGACCGGCCGCCTGACCGCCGGGGACACGGTGGAGTTGCTGTAGGAGCGGCTTTATGCCGCGATCTCCCGATGCAGACCGGCAGCATGTTCCCCTCAGCGCCCGACGTGGACCTGAGGCCTTGCGCCGCAGACCGATTTACCCGCGGCGGAGCATCGCACAGGAAAACGAATCGCGGCATAAAGCCGCTCCTCCAGTTCACCCTATCTGCACCACGTTGTGGCCTTCACGCACTTCAATCACAAATCGACCCTCTGACCTTCTCCAGCGAATGACAGCATGTTCAGAAGAGTCTGCTCTAACCGTGCCCATCTGTGCAATCCGTGGTTAATACAAAACGGTATTCGGCTTTAGTCGTCAAATCCACCCCGCCGCGCCTGCTTGATGCGCGCGCGGCGTTTCTTGCTCTCAATCATCCGGATTTTCTGTCCCCGGCTCTTCTGCCGGGTGCGCCGGCGCTCCGCCTCCCGCGCGGCCTGCACTTCTGCCGCGGCGGACGCCCGCCTCGCTTCAAGCTTGGCGCACAACTCGGCCCAGGCCCGCACCCGGTTCACCACCTGCGAACGCTCGGCCTGGCAGCGCACCTCCAAGCCGGTCGGCCGGTGATGTAACCACACGGTGGAGGCGGTCTTGTTGATTTTCTGCCCGCCGGGGCCGGTGCCGCGGATGAAGCGTTCCGCCACGTCGCCCGGCCACACCCCCAGTCCGGCCAGCCGCCGCCGCACATCGGCCTCGATTTGCAGTGGAAATCCGGTCATGGCTTTGTTTCTCTGCGGTGAAACCTATGCGGCTCCCGGCAGTCAAACCAAACTCCGCGCCTCCAGCAATTTAATCATTTTCCCGGTCCGCCGCTCCTTCTCTCCTCCCCAACCCGCTCCGCCCTATGTCCAACGGTCCCGTCTGGTCCCAGAAAATCCGCGCTGAAATCGCCAAGGCCGTCATCGGCCAGGATGTCGTCGTCGAGCGCCTGCTGGTCGCCCTGCTCGCCAACGGCCACGTGCTGCTCGAGGGCATGCCCGGCCTCGCCAAGACCCTCCTGGTCAAATCGCTCGGCCAGGCCCTCGGCGTGCAGTTCGAACGCATCCAGTTCACGCCCGACCTGCTGCCCAGCGACGTCGTCGGCACCATGGTCTTCCAGCCGAAGGAGGGCACGTTCGTCCCCCACCGCGGTCCGATCTTCGCCAACCTGCTGCTGGCCGACGAGATCAACCGCGCGCCCGCCAAGGTGCAGAGCGCGCTGCTCGAGGCGATGCAGGAGCGGCAGGTCACGATCGGCGGCCACTCGCAGGCGCTGCCGTCGCCGTTCTTCGTCATGGCCACGCAGAATCCCATCGAGCAGGAGGGCACCTATCCGCTGCCCGAGGCCCAGACCGACCGCTTCCTCTTCAAACTCATCCTCGACTATCCCTCCGCCGAGGAGGAGCACACGGTGATGCAGCGCTGGGGCCTGGTCACCCGGCAGCCCGCGCTGGCCGCCGTTTCCAGCGGCCCCGAGTTGCTCGCGCTGCGGCAGGAGGTCGACCGGATCCACGTGGCGCCCGAGGTGCACCGCTACATCCTTTCGCTGGTCCGCTCCACCCGCATGCTGGCCGAGCGCACGGACAACCCCGCCGCCAAGCGCCAGCTCAACTTCGGCGCCTCGCCGCGCGCCTCGCTCGCCCTTTTCCAGGCCGGCCGCGCGCTGGCCTGGCTGCGCGGCGAGGACTTCGTCGCCCCCGCCCTGCTGCAGGAACTTGCCCCCGACATCCTGCGGCACCGGCTCGGGCTCACTTACGAGGCCGAGGCCGAGGAGATCACCACCGACAAGATCATCGGCCAGATCATCGAGCGCACGCCGGTGCCGGCGCTCAGCCCGGCCGCCGGGTGAGTTCATCGATTCCGGCGTTTCGTCCAACCTGGACATCCCTTGCCTGCCCCCGCCTCCATTGCCGCCAGTCCGCAATCCCAGCTGGCCCTGCTGCGCCGGCTGGAGTGGCGCGTGCGGCACGCCGTCGCGAACGTGCTCAGCGGCGAATACCGCTCGGCCTTCCGCGGGCGCGGCATGGAGTTCGACCAGGTGGTGAAATACGAGTTCGGCGATGACGTGCGCGACATCGACTGGAATGTCACCGCCCGCCTCGGCGAGCCCTACCGCAAGAAATTCGTCGAGGAGCGCGAGGTCACGCTGCTGCTCGTGTTCGAGGACTCGCCCAGCCTGCAGTTTGGCTCGTCCAGCCAGTCCAAACGCGAGGCGCTGCTCGAGCTGGCCGGACTGGTCATGCTGCTGGGCGCCGTCAACCGCGACCGGGTGGGCTACGTCTACGCCGCGCCCGACAGCTACCAGGTCAGGGAGCCGGTGCGCGGCCGCGGTCCGATCCTGCATGCCGCCTCCACCCTGCTCGGTGTGCCGCCGCCGCCGCTCGGCCGCGATCCGGCCGGCGCGGAACCGGGCAAGCCTCCGGGTGCCAGCCTCCCGTCCCCCTTCACCGTGGAGGTTCCCTGGCGGCTCCTCGCGCGCTCCGCGCCAAAGCACAGTATTCTCATCTGGCTTTCCGACTTTCCGCCCCGCGAGGCCCCCGAGGGCTGGGGCGTGCTGCAGCGCCGCTACCAGACGATGGGCTTTCGCGTCGACGATCCGTGGGAGCGCGCCCTTCCGGCCGGTGATACGCTGGTGGCCTACGATCCGCTGGCCCGCCGATTGGTCACCCTCGACGGCACGGCGGCCCAGCGCGCGGGCCATGCCGACTGGGTCAAGCGCCGCGAGGCCGGCTTCCGCGACCTGTTTCCCGATTCGCTCAGCCGTCTCGTCGTGGGCACCCGGGAGTCGCGCCTGGATGCCCTGGTGCGCTTCTTCCACGCCCGCATGAAAACCCGATCAAGGGGATAAATCCCAAACTCCAATGTCCAAACTCCAAATCAAGGTTCAATTTCCGGCTCAATCCATCGCCGGTTTAGGATTTGGAGCTGAGGATTCTCTTGACCCTGGGCCTGTGAAATTCAGGCGCTCTTTGGAATTTGGAGTTTGGAGTTTGGAGCCTTCCGCATGAGCTACGGCAACTACCTCCTGCACGACCCCTGGTGGCTGCTGGCGCTGGCCCTGATCCCGTTGCTGGCCTGGCTGCGCGGCCGTCGCGGCGTGCCGGCGCTCGTGGTGCCGTTTGCCGCCGCCTGGTACCGGCCCTCGCTCGTGACCGTGTCACGGCTGCCGGCCGGCGTTGCCGTCGCCGGGCTCGTCCTGCTCGTGCTGGCGCTGGCGCGTCCGCAGCATGTCGACGACCGGCGCGAGGCGCACCAGCAGGGCTACGACCTGATGCTCGCGATCGACCTTTCCGGCAGCATGCTCGCCGAGGACAACCACCGGCCCGGCGAGGGCCCCAACCGTCTGCAGGTCATCAAGCCGGTGATCCGGGCGTTCATCGAGAACCGGCCGCACGACCGCATCGGCATCGTGGTGTTCGCCACCAACGCCTACACGCTTTCGCCCCTCACCTTCGACCACGCCTGGCTCGCCCGCCAGCTCGACCGTCTCGAAATCGGGGTGATCGACGCCGATCACACCGCCGTCGGCGACGGGCTCGGCGTCGCGCTGACGCGCCTCGAACAGGCGGGCCGCGAGGAGGGCCGGCGGCGCCAGGGCGCGTTCGTCGTCCTGCTCACCGACGGTTCCAACAACTCGGGGGTGCTGACACCGATGCAGGCCGCCGACCTCGCCCGCTCCCGCGGCATCCCGGTCTACACCATCGGCGCGGGCAAGGATGGCTACACCTTCCTGCCCGTGCGCGACGAACACGGCCGGACCATCACCTACACCCAGATCCTGTCCGATCTCGACGAAAACGCGCTGACCGCCATTGCCAACCAGACCGGCGGCCGGTTCTTCCGCGCCCGCGACGCCGACACCGTCGAGTCGGCCTTCAAGGCGATCGATCGCGCACAGAAGATCGAGTTCGAGGCCAAGTCCTACCTCGTCACCACCGAGCTTTTCCCCTGGTTTGCCGTGCCGGGCCTGGCCGGCCTGCTGCTGGCCGGTCTCTTCCTCGCCTGGTCCACGCTGCGCCGCCGGCCTGCTTCCGCCCAAGCTTTGGGTCAGACGGTGCCGCCGCGCCGCAGCCCGCAGGACGAAGGCGGGCCCGCCCCCGCCCGCGCGCCGTTCACCGCCGGTCCCCGCGCCCTGCCATGATCTTCCACTGGCCGCATCTGCTCTGGCTGCTCGTGCCCGTCGTCATCCTGGCGGTGCTGGATGCCGTCCGCCGCGGTCACGGGGAATCAGCCCGCAACTGGCCGAAGATCCTGCGGGCCTGGGCGGGGGCGCGGCAGGCGGCGGTCGGCGACGGACACCACCACACCCGCGGCCGGCTGCTGCTCTGGCTCGGCCTGGCCCTCGGCATCGTGGCGCTCGCCCGGCCGCAATGGGGCCGCATCGAGGAGCCGGTGTTCGACCAGTCGCGCGAGATCGTCATCGCCCTCGACCTCTCGCGCAGCATGCTCGCACCCGACGTGCGGCCCTCACGGCTGGAGCGCGCCAAGCTGCTCATCCAGGGCCTCCTCGAGGGACTGCGCGGCGAGCGCGTCGGCCTGGTGGTGTTCGCCGGCACGGCGTTCCTGCAGGTGCCGCTGAGCGCCGATTACGAGGTGCTCAATGAATTCCTGCCCGCACTTAATCCCGCGTACATGCCGGTGGTCGGCACCGATTATGAGGCGATGCTGCGGGCGGTGCTCGACGCCTTCGGCGCCGGCGGCACCGCCGACCGCTATCTCATCGTCCTGAGCGACGGCGAAAGCCAGACCGACACCTGGCGCAACCTCGTCGCTGATCTCCGCCGGAAGAACATCCGCGTGATCGGCCTCGGCGTCGGCACCGCGGAGGGTGCATTCATTCCCGACCAGTCGGGCGGTTACGTGAAGGACGAGCGCGGTGCGGTCGTGCTCTCCAAGCTCAACAGCTCCACCCTGCAGGAACTCGCCGCGGCCACCAACGGCGTCTACACTGACGCGAGCACCTGGGTCGACCTGGGCGCCCTGCTCAAGCAGACGGTCGCAGCCGGGCATCGCGGTGAGTTCAAGGAGCGCGTCGAGGTGCGGCAGATCGAGCGCTTCCAATGGGCGCTGGCGCCCGCGCTGCTTTGTCTGCTCCTCAGCCTCTGGCGCGAATTTCCAGTGCGGCCGCGCGTGCGCAGCCTGCCGCTGGCCGCGCCCGCGGTGCCAGGCCCCAGGAACAAGGAGCAGGGAAGACAACTTGCCGCCACGGCGGTGGTCATTTTCCTGCTCCTTGCTCCCTGCTTCCTGCTCCGGTCTACGGCCCATGCCGCCGAGGATACTTCGGTCTATGCCGCGCCGCTCAGCAAGCTCGTCGAACGTCTCTCCGCGCAGCCGGCGCTGGCCGCCGGCGACTATGCCACACTGGCGCGGGAAACCGTCACCTGGGGCAAGCGGCTGCAGGAAGCCGGCCAGACGGTGACCCCCGGACCGGTGAACGACGCCCTTGCCGGCGTCGCCGCGGGCGAAAAGCTCGACGCCAAGGCCGCCGACTGGGCGCAGCTCCGGGGCGATCTCGGGGAATTGCTCAAGAAGCCGCCTGAGCCGCCGCCGCCATCGCAACCGCCGCCCCAGCAGGACCAGCAGCAGAAAAAGGAGCAGCAGCAACAGGCACCGCCGCCAAGTTCCAGCGGCGGCTCGCAAAACCAGCCGCAGGAGAAACAGGAGTCGCAGTCACAGCCTGAGCCACCGCCAACCCAGAACTCAGAACCCAAGACCCAAAACCGGCCTCCTCCCCCGCCGCCAAAACCGTCCGAACAGGCCAACACCGGCGAGACCCAGAAGATCGGCGGCCAGTCGCAGCCGCCGCCGGACGCCAGGTCTGATCCGTCCCTCGTGCTGCCCATCCAGAAACTTGACCAGTTGCGCAACCAGGATTCGCCCGCCGAGCTTTTTCAGATGCTCGACAGCCGGAACTCCAAACCCACCTCCAGGAAAGGCCGCGACTGGTGAAGCCCCTCATGTTCCGACTCATCCTCACGTTCCTGCTGGCGCTGGCGCCCGGCGCCGCGCTCGCCCAGCGCGTCTATTGGGAGCCCGGCGCCGGGTCGCTCGCCTACAACCAGGTCACCCAGCTGCAGCTCGTCTTTGAAAACTGCCAGCCGGATGGCGACCCGCAGATCCCCGCCGTCGGCGGGCTGGAGATGCAGTCCACCGGCAGCGCTTCGACCTTTTCGATGGAGAACCTGCACGTCACCCGCCGGGTCATGTTGAACTACGCCGTGCGCCCGACCAAGCGGCCCGAGGTGAGCATCCCGGCGTTCGATGTCGCGACCGACCAGGGCACCCAGCACGTTGCCGCCGCGACTTTCGCCATCGGCAACGCCACCGTCGGCCAGACCGCCATTCGGCTCGAGACGGCCGCCGGCGCGCGGCTCACCCCGGCCGGCGGCGCGTTCTGGGCCGGCGAGGTCTTCCCCGTCACCTACACGCTGGACATCGCGCAGCGCTTCCGGCCCCGTCCCCCGGGTCCGGTCGTGTGGAAGCCGGCGCCGCTCGCCGTCGAGGACTGGGCCCAGCCCGAGCAGTTTGAATCGACCAGCGGCGGCGAACCGCGCGTCGGTCTCATCTACAAGGCCCGGGGCTACATCCCCACGCCCGGAACCTACAAGATCCCGGCGGCCACGCAGGAAATCGTCCTCGTCGTCAACACGAGCGGCAACCTGTTCTCGTATCCGTTCTCCGCGCCCGAGATGGTGCAGCACACCGTCACCAGCAACGAGCCGGCCCTCACCATCAAGCCGCTGCCCGACGGCGCGCCCGCGGATTTCGGCGGGGCCGTGGGTCAGTTCACCTTCACCTCCAAGGTCGTGCCCCTCTCCGTGGCGGTCGGTGAGCCCATCACCTGGACCCTCGAGCTCGCCGGCACCGGCAACTGGCCCGACCTCCACGGACTCCCGGCGCGCGAGGTCTCGAAGGATTTCAAGGTGCTGCAGCCCCAGGCCAAGCGCACCCCGGCCGAGGGCAAGCTCTTCGACGGCACCCTCACCGAGGATGCCGTGCTGATCCCCACCAAGCCGGGCACCTATACGCTCGGGCCCGTCAGCTATTCCTATTTCGACCCGCGCCGCGGCACCTACCAGACCGTGAAAACCGGGCCGGTGACGGTGACCATCACCCCGCCCGGCGCCACCGAACCGGGCACCCAGTCGCTGATCACTCCCGAACCCAAAACCCCGGCCGTCAAACCCAAGGCCCCGGGTTCCGCCACCTACACGCCGCAACTGCCGGCTTCTCCCGCCGCCCCGGCCGCGATCCCGCGCGATCCGCTGCCAGGCGCCGGCAAGGTGGCGGTGCCCCTGTCCAGCCTGGCCCTGTCGTTCTGGCTGCTGATCTCGGTCCTCTGGATTGTGCCCGTCTGGCTGATCTTCGCCGCGATGCGCTCCCGGCAGACCGATCCGCTGCGCCTCCGGCGCGAAGCCCGGGCCCGCCTCGGCCAGACCCTGAACTTGCTCCGCGGGGCCGCGACCACGGCCGCACGCGTGCAGGCCCTGCACGCATGGCAGCGCGATTCCGCCACGCTCCTTGGTATCACCCACGCCGCCCCCAGCCCCGCGATCCTGGCGGGGCAATCCGTGATCCCGGATGCGCCCGCGCAAAATCCCGAATTGAAAACCAAAAATCTCCAGGACTGGTCCGTCCTCTGGGCGGAGGCCGACCGCGCCCTTTACGGCAGTGACCACACCCTGGCGGACGACTGGCTGGTGCGCGCCGAGGCCGCGCTGGAAGCCACCCGCGTGCCGGCCTGGGAATCATCCTCACTGTTCAATCTGCGCAACCTTGTGCCGTGGCTGACTCTTGAAAACGGAAACCGGAGTGCGGAGACCGCAAAGCTCCTCAGCTTCATCGTCCTGCTGGTCCTGCTGGCCGGCACCCGTTGTCCGCTGGCCGCCGCGGAATCCGGCGCCCAAGACGCAAAACTCGAGACCCCCGGCTACTTCGCCGGCCCGCTCCCCGCCTACAACGCCGGCAACTTTGCCGCCGCCGAGCAAGGCTGGCGCGGCGCCGTGGTCCGCCAGCCCACCGACTGGGTGGCGCGGCACAACCTCGCCCTCGCCCTCGCCCAGCAGGGCCACTGGCCCGAGGCCGCGGCCCAGTGGACCTCCGCCTTCCTGCTCCACCCGCGCGACGAGTCGGTGCGCTGGCACCTGGCCCTGGGCTACGAGCGCGCCGGCTACACGCCGCCCGGGCTCGGCGAGTTTGCGCAGGCCTCGGGGCCGCATCTGGTGGCGCGTCTGGCCTCGCCCGCCGAGTGGCAGTGGCTGCTGGTCGCGGCGGGCGCGGTGCTCGCCACGGGCCTGTTATTGTTATTGCTGCGTGCCTATCGCGGCTTTGCCAACGGCTGGACGCGGCCGGCCGCCCTCACGGCCATGGGCGTCGCGTTCCTGTTGGTGCTCTCGGCAGTGACATCGCTCTATTTCTATGGCGACGCTGCCGATGCGCGGGCCGCGATCGTCTGGCATCAGGTGCTGCTGCGCTCGATCCCCACCGAGGCGGACACGCAGCAGAAGACCTCCTCGCTGCCCGCCGGCTCGCTCGCCGTGGTGGACAAGACCTTCCTCGGCTGGGCGCGTCTCTCGTTCCCCAACGGCCAGACCGGCTGGGTCCGCCAGGACGACATCGTCTGGCTGTACCGGTGAGCGGGCTCAGGTGATCGGCGATGGCGCAGGCGCAAGCGTCCACCATGAGGGCGCGAAGTTCACAAAGATCTCAGAGAGGCGCGAAGGACGCCGAGGCCCTGCTCGCACAACCCATAAACCCTTCGCTCTTGTAATTTCGCCGGAAGGGGCAAGGTAGGAAGCCACCAAGCACCGATTCGCATGCAATCTTTTCGTTCGCTCCTTCATGCGTTGACCTTGCTGGCGGCATTGCTCCCGATGCAAGCGCAGGCTTCATCGCCCGAAACTCGGTGAAATCACTTTTTCTGTTTTTGGCACTCGCGTTCGTCCTCTCCGGCTGTCCCGTGCGTCTTGTCGAAGGATCGGACTCGCCTCTGGCACAATATGTCGGCCGCCGTGCGGAAGTCAGAAAGAAGATCGTCGTCTACGATCAGGGCGCCTTTGGCCGGCTCGGTGTCCCCGCCAACGAGTGGCCCATGTCCAAGAAGGAAAAAGTGCAGACGTCGTTGGAGCCTGGCGCGATCTTTGAGGTCATCGGCGTGGCTTCCCGTCGGATTGAGTCAGGGAAGCATTATTACCTCGCATGCCGGTATCACGCCGCAGGAGAAGAAGTGATGTTTGATTATCCAGCTGATGAAAAGTTCATCGGCGCTGACTATCTCTCATGGCGATGAGAACAGAGTCGATACAGGCGCTGGAGCCAACGACCATCCCTCAGTACTTGCCTTCCGTCTTTCGCACCAGACGGAGCAGGGATTCCTCGGGGTTGAGGACGGCGACGCGGACGAGTTCCACCCAGGCGAGATCGTGGGATTCGTCGCTGATGACGAGCGGCTCGGCCGGGTCGGCCTCGATCAGGAAACGAAGGTCGTGATGCCAGTGTCCGGGCGTGTCGCCGCGCGGCGGAATCCAGTGGCAGTCGACGTCGAAAACCTCCGCGGACACCGCCCGCAGGCGTGTAAGGCCGGTCTCCTCGCGCGCCTCGCGCAACGCCACCGCGAGGAGGTCGGGATCGCCATCGGCGTGGCCACCGGGCTGAAGCCATTTGTCGAGCTTGCGGTGATGGGTGAGCAGCACCCGGCGGCGGGACGCGTCGACGATCCACGCCGAACCGGTGAGGTGGCCCGGCGTGCAGGTGCGCAACAGGCAGTCGGGATGCGCCTCCACAAAGCGGATGACCTCGGCGGTCATGGCCGCCTCGTGCGGATCGGTGGCGCGCAGCCGGTGGGCCTGCAGCAAATGGAGGACGACCGTGCGGT